>CAMBQF010000081.1 GCA_945869825.1 Chitinophaga pinensis
GCTGGAAGCCTCTTTCTTTTTGTCGCCTTCGCCTAATGGGTGTTCCATATGTTGAAGGTCGTTTATGGCTTTGCTGGCAGTAAAAAGTTCGTCAACCGCTTTGTCAAGGCTTATATTTAGCTTTTTATTTATATCGGCCGCATGCAGGCCAAAGCCGGCGCGTAGATACAGGTGCTGCAGTTTTCGTTGTTGCGATACCATACTTATAGAGTTTGATTAATAGAATTACAAAAGCCGTTCCAAACTGTTAGACTGCTCTTTAATACAAAGGTTACATTATGTTTTAATTAATAGTTATATCTGCCATTGCTTTTATAATTCAGATGTTTATTATTGCATTTAAATACCATAGTAATGAAAAGGCTTTTAATATTTTTATTTGCAATTACTTGTAACGTTGTTAATGCGCAGCAAATTAGTAATGATGTAATAGAGAAAATTGCATTTGGGTCTTGCAACAGCCAGGATAGGCCGCAAGAAATATGGTATAAAATTATTGACCAAAAACCTCAGCTCTTTATTTTTTTAGGGGATAATATTTATGGTGATACAGAAGATATGGATATACTTAAGAAAAAGTATGACCAGCTTTTAGAGAAGCCAGGCTATATTGAACTTAAAAAGAATACAAAAGTGCTTGCTACCTGGGACGACCATGATTATGGTGTTAACGACGGTGGGAAGGAATACCCTAAAAAAGCTGAATCGAAAGAGTTATTTTTAAAGGTGTTTGATGAGCCTGCAGTTAGCGAGCGCCGCAACCATGAGGGTATCTATACATCTTACCTCTACGGTCCTAAAGGCAAGCGCGTTCAAATTATTATGCTGGACACCCGCACTTTTAGAGACAGCCTTTGTTGGGCAGGTAAAGATGAAGACTGCATTGGCGAGTATGGGAAATGCACTGACACATCTAAAACCATGCTTGGCAAAGAACAATGGAAATGGCTTGAGACCCAATTGAAGGTTGATGCAGACTTGCGAATAATTGGCACTAGTACACAGTTATTGCAAGATTTTAATGGTTGGGAGGGCTGGATAAATATGCCCCACGAGCGCGAACGGATGATTAAGCTAATTAGTAAAACCAAAGCCAATGGTGTATGCTTTATTAGCGGCGATGTACATTATGGCGAAATGTCTGTCCTGAAAAGAAAAGGGTTGTATCCTATTTATGATATTACAGCAAGTGGGCTAACCCATGGCCACTCTTGCGCAGGACCTAATATTTTAAGGGTAGGCGGTTGTTATATGCAGCCTAATTTTGGTATGATAACCATTAATTGGGAAGCTAAAAACGGTCCACAAATTACTTTTGAATTGCGGGATGCTAAGGGTGAAGTAAAACTAAAGCAAGAAACAAGTGGAAAACAACTCTCGTTTTAGGTTGATTGTTAAAGTTGATTTAAAGCGTTGTTAATAATAGGGTTGCAGGTAATAAATATATTGCCTGCCATGAACGAAGCGGCAAAGATAAAAGATAAAGTGCGCATATTGCTTGTAGATGATGAGCCTGATGTGTGTGAATTTATAGGCTACAACCTAAAAAAGAATGGTTTTGCTGTAACAACCTGTAGCAATGGAAAACAAGCCATCAAAAAGGCAATGCAGTTTAGGCCTCATGTTATTATTATGGATGTAACCATGCCTGAGATGGATGGTATACAGGCCTGCAAAATGATGCGTGAGAATTCAATATTTAAAAATACTATTATAGCTTTTTTCTCGGCCCGAAATGAGACACTGGCCTATCGGGATGGTTTTAGTGCAGGTGGAGATGATTATATTTACAAACCATCAGATCCGGCAGTTGTAGTAGCCAGGATTAATGCCTTGGTTGAGAAGTTTTTTCCAACGCGTTTCCCTACGATGCTTGCTTAATCATTATTTTTAGGCCCTGCCAATAATTGCTTGCCTGCAAGCATAAAGTTAAACTCTGCAGCCAGGTTGGTTAATATTTCTTTATCATCGGCCATTACCAAGGTATCTTCCTCATGTTCTTCATCGTTAACCAAGGTGTCTTTATTGTATTCATATAACGACCAAGCCCCGTTGTTATATTCCAGTGCTGTTAGGTTTTCAATCCAATCGCCTGAATTCAGGTACATAACCTTACCATGTTCATTGCTCATTTCGCGCATTTGCGGGCGGTGTATGTGTCCACAAATTACATAATCGTATTGTTGCGCTATGGCATGGTTTGCGGCTGTTTGTTCAAAATCATCAACAAACTTTACAGCTTTTTTTACGCTGTCTTTTATAGTTTTTGATAGCGAAATTTTCTCTTTACCAAAAAAATCGAGCACCCTGTTTATAAAGCGGTTTAGCAGTATAAGGTAATCATAACTTTTGCCGCCAATTATGGCTAACCGGCGGGAGTATTTCATTGATAAATCAAATACATCGCCATGAAATATCCATTGCTTTTTTCCATCAATTTCCAGCACCAGTTTGTTTACCAGTTTAAACGAGCCCATTTCAAAATCGGTAAAACGGCGCAGCACATCATCGTGGTTGCCGGTAATGTAATATACAGGTGTGCCCGAAGAAATGATGTTGACAATATCCTTAACAACTTTCATGTGAGCTTTAGGAAAATAGCTTTTGCTAAACTGCCAAACGTCCATTATGTCGCCATTAAGAACAAGGATTTTTGGCTTAATACTCTTTAAATAACGGTGCAGTTCTTTGGCATGGCAACCATATGTACCTAAGTGTACGTCAGAAAGTACAACTATTTCAACCTCTCTTTTTTCTGTTTTCATAGCCTGCTATTGGGTTGGTTTATCCGGCAAGCAAATATCTGACAGTATTGTAAAGTGGGCATGAACGCTGAGTTAATATTTCATGAACAGATAAAGAATGAAAAATGTAAATCCCACATCTGTCACTTAACAGCGACATCTAATCTCTTTTAAAGGTAGTGCTTTATTAACTGTACAACCCATTGAAAAGTACTATGCGCCAACCATCGGGGTCTTCATAGGTAAGGCCTTTGTCTATCCAATAATCATTTTCAGGTGCAACAGGATGGTGTCCGTGGCTTTCTATTAAATGCACGGCAGTATTAAATTCAGCTTCGGTTACGTAATATAGAACCAATAGATTATCTAACGATGGGGCAGGGCAGGGGCTACCATGCACATGTTGGGTAAATTCTAAATGGATATTTGCGCCATTAATGCCCAGCATAACACCGTCATAGCCGTTATGGTCGCTAAAGCTGCCAATTATAGGCATGCCGAGGGCTATATTATAAAATTCTTTTACTTGTTTAAGTTTATCGGTAGGGCGGGCTATACGTACCTGCGCTGCAGCAATGCTCACTATTCAAATGATTTGACGGTGCGTGTAATGATGTCAATGCAATCATCTATTTGCTCAGCCGTCATTACCAACGGTGGGGCAAATCGGATGATATCGCCGTGTGTTGGTTTAGCTAACAGCCCATTATCGCGCAAAGCAAGGCATACATCCCATGCATCTTTACCTTTGTGCGGTGTTATATGTATTGCGTTTAACAAGCCTTTACCACGAACCGCAGTAATTAATGGTGAGTTTATTGCCCGTAAACCCGCACGAAGCCTTTCGCCTAAAACTAAGGCATTTTCTGCCAGGTACTCCTCTTTTACAACCTGTAAAGCGGCAATTGCTACTTTACAAGCTAACGGATTACCACCATAGGTACTGCCATGCTGGCCTGGTTTAATGGTAAGCATAATTTGATGCGATGCTAACACTGCACTTACCGGGTAAACACCACCTGCAAGTGCTTTTCCTAATATTAATACATCGGGCTTAACACCCTCATGGTCGCAAGCAAGGAGTTTGCCTGTGCGGGCAATACCCGTTTGGATTTCATCTGCAATAAAAAGTACATTGTGCTTTTTACACAATTCAGCTGCCTTAGCTAAATACCCATCATTAGGCACAATAACACCAGCTTCGCCTTGGATAGGTTCTATTAAAAATCCGGCTATATTTTTATTTTGTAAAGCTATTTCTAATGCTCCTAAATCATTGTACGGAATATTGATAAACCCGGGAGTGTATGGGCCATAGTTGGCTTTAGCATCATGGTCGGACGACATAGAAACAATAGAAATAGTTCGCCCGTGGAAATTTTCGTTACAAACAATAATTTCGGCTTTATTTTCTTCCACGCCTTTAACTTCATACGCCCATTTTCGGCATAGTTTAAGGGCCGTTTCTACCCCTTCGGCACCTGTATTCATTGGTAATACACGGTCAAAGCCAAAGTATTCGCATAGGTAGCGCTCATATTCACCCAGCAAATCATTATAAAAAGCTCGCGATGTTAGCGTTAGCTTTTGAGCCTGCTCTATAAGAGCCCCAATAATTTTGGGGTGACAATGGCCTTGGTTAACGGCAGAGTATGCAGAAAGAAAATCGTAGTAGCGTTTGCCCTCTACATCCCAAACATAAACACCCTCGCCTTTGGCTAATACAACAGGTAACGGGTGATAATTATGTGCTCCGTAATTATCTTCAAGCTCTATAAGCTCTTGTGATCGAGTAATGGTATTTGTTGTTGCCGATTGCATAGTGTAAAGATAATAAATTAAGAGGAGAGAGAAGTACTGAAAAATGAGAGATTCTTAACTAAAAACTAAGTGTAAATATACGAAAAGATTAATATCTGTAGCCGGCTAATTATTTTGCAAACCTGCGCTTGCGAAGGAAGTATTGTACAAGGCCAAACAGCAATACTAATATGGTGGGGAACGCTACGTTAGTAAGTTGAATGTTCAGTTTGTTCTTAACAATTTTCTTTTTGTCTAACGGGCGCACCATAACCTCTCGGGCACGAGCTGATATTAACCCACTATCGTCGCAAAGAAAATTAAGGGCGTTGATAATAAAGGTTTTATTGCCATAGGTAGCACCGGTAAAACGGTCAAGGTCTAATGGGAATATTTTGCCCTGGGTTTTAGAAACATCGTTACGTAGCACATCCCCATCAGAGATAACAATTTGGCGAGAGAAAGCTGAGCGGTCTTTAAAGCCGATAACTTTGCTAGTGTCAATTTGTGGGCTTACCCTGTTTTTGAAATTAGAATTAAAAAAACCTTCAAGTAATATAGCCATTGGCAGGTAACGCTTGTCGTATTGTTTCTCATCAGGCTCCTCACTAAAAATATTTAGGCTGATGCGCGAAGGGGCGTTTATATAACGAGAGTACTTAGATGTATGCAACAGGACATATTTCTTAATGTCTTTGTTGGTGCCAACAGTATCAATAGTATTGGCAAACTGCATACGAATCCCATTTAGGTTTTTAACAATAGGGTGCTTGCTGGTTGGTAATGAGATAGGGTAAAAGTACCAGGGGAAGAGCTTTTGTATAGGTTTGCCATCTACCATTTCTGTAACTACAGGTATAGGTGCCGCATTTAGGTCCATTACCAGATTGGTGTTTATGCGCACCCCGTAGTTGAAGAGCATATCCTCCAGGTTTAGCTGCATAGGGTAGGCAAGGGTAGTGGGGTTTGCCTGTAAGCTATCCATGCTGGCAAATACATTATCAATACACCATAGTATTTTACCGCCATACATTAGGTATTGGTCAATAAAAAACTTATCATCCTCGCTAAAGGCAGAATCGGGCTTTGCAATAACAATGGCAGAGTACTTAGGTTTGATGACCACCTTGTTGGTGTCTTTATCATCTTTAGCACGTTCTACAAGGCTGTTAACCTTGCCACCTATATTTACACGTTCAACATTGTAATATTCGCCCAACGATGTGCGGATGTCATCTGTTTCAATCTCGCTCAGTTCGCCGTGGCCTTTTATAAAGCCAATTTTTAGCTTATCCTTAACATCAAACTTGCGGAAGGCATTAGAAAACTGATACTCCAGATTATTAATAGAGTTGTAGCACATAGCCTCTTTACTAAGGCCATTTTGCACCTGCAATAATTCAACCGGTATATCAACCCCTTTGTATGTAATTAACGCATCAGGAAATATGTAATACTCTTTCTTAGTATCGTGTTGGGTGTATTTCAATCCCTTTTTGGCTAACTGCGTGTATATTTTCTCACGTTCCTTTTTAAGGGGATTTTCTGATGGGTCGATAAATTCATACTCAATATTGCCGTTAAAGGCACGCATCTCGTCCAGCATATCGCTGGTAGCGTTGCGTAGCTTTAAAAAGTAGGCCGGCAGGTCACCATCAAGGTATACCTTAATGGTAACTGCATCGTCAATATTATTCAGTAAATCAACAGTAGGCTGTGTAAGGGTAAAGCGTTTTTCAGCAGTTAAGTCTAACCGCCTAAAGGTTAAGCCGCTTACCACATTTAACAGTATAATTATTATAATACCCGCTAACAGGGCCAGGATATCG
Organism: Chitinophaga pinensis; assembly: GCA_945869825.1. Lineage (GTDB taxonomy): Bacteria > Bacteroidota > Bacteroidia > CAMBQF01 > CAMBQF01 > CAMBQF01. Next base: position 6,374 of record CAMBQF010000081.1, read on the forward strand.
CGTTTTTTAAATTTGCTCTTCATAGCTGCTGATTACCATTTACGGCTTTTAATGCGTGTAGCGGTTAGTAAAAAGAACAAAGCATCAAGGCTGATGAAATAAACAAGGTCGCGGCTATCGACCACCCCACGGCTAACTGATATATAATGCTCATTTATACCCAGGTTGCGGATGAAATTTTCTGCTGCGCCCCAGTTGGTTAATGATGCCAGGGAATTGAACCCAGTATATAATATAAAGCATAAAAAGGCCGCCAGTATGAAAGATACAATCTGGTTTTCGGTAATAGCAGAGGCTAATAAGCCAATGGCGGTAAAGGCAGAGCCTAAAAACAACAGGCCAATGAAAGAGCCCCAGGTTGCACCGGTATCAATATTCCCCTTAGGGTTGCCGTATTGGTAAACGGTATAGAAATAGATTAGGGTTGGAATAAGTGAAATGATTACCAATGCAAAGGCGCCCAAATACTTAGCCCATATAATCTGGTAATCAGACAAGGGGCGAGTAAATAATAATTCGATAGTGCCAGTGCGCTTTTCTTCGGCAAAAGAGCGCATGGTAATGGCAGGGATTAAAAATGTAAACACCCATGGTGCAATTACGAACAAAGGCTCGATGCTGGAGTAGCCGCTATCTAAAACGTTAGACTCTCCGGGGAATACCCAGATAAAGCCACCTGTGAGCAACAGGAACATTGAGATAACAATGTAGCCCGTTAGCGAACTTAAAAACGAACGTATTTCTTTACTGATTAACGCAGTCATAGTTGCAAATGTACGTTAAAGCGATTTATTTGTTGCTTAACAATTTGATTGGTTTATCGGGAAAAGCTAACAACCAGTTGTCAGTTATCGGTTCTCAGTTGCCAGTAATAAAAAATGGATTGAAATTAATTGGTTAGTAGCAATACAAATGCAATTGAGGGATATCTTTGCCTACTTATGTTGAAGAAGTTTTTACTGTTTACAGTTCTATTGACTTATGTTGGGGTTAAAGCGCAAACCGCTTTGCCACCCAAGGTATATACCTTAAACTCGAGGAAGACAGCTTTGCCAGTTACCATTGATGGTATTTTAGATGAGGATATTTGGAAGGCGGTGGAGCCAGCTAAAGATTTTTATATGGTATTTCCATACGACTCATCGTACGCTAAAACTAAAACGGAAGTGTATACCAGCTATGATGAGAACAACCTTTATTTTGCTGCCGTTTGTTACGATGAGTTTCCTGATAAGCCCTACGTTGTTACATCGCTAAAACGTGACTATAGTGGTGTTACCGATTTTTTCGGTATATATATAGATCCCTTTAGTGATGGAACTAATGGTTTTGAGTTTGGTGTAAACCCGCTAGGTGTGCAGCGCGAGGGCCTAATTTCCTTTGGTTCTTCTTGGTCGTTTGACTGGGACAATAAATGGTATAGCGAGGTGAAACGCTATGCCGACCGTTGGGTAGTAGAAATTGCTATTCCTTTTAAAACACTTCGCTTTAAGCAAGGAACCCAAAACTGGAAGGTAAACTTTGGCAGGGTTGATTTAAAGAGGAATGAGAAGTCGACCTGGAAGCCTGTACCCCGAAATTTTGCAATGCGGTCGCTGGCATTTACGGGCGATTTGATATTTAGCGAGCCATTGGATGTTACAGGCAATAAACTGGCCATAATACCTTATTTAACGGGGAGTGTAAGTAAAGACAGAATTGAAAACACCCCTGTAAAATGGGGAGGTAACACCGGGATAGATGCTAAGGTGGCCATTACAAGTTCATTAAATCTGGACCTAACGTTAAACCCTGATTTTAGTCAGGTAGAAGTGGACGAACAAGTAACAAACCTCAGCCGGTTTGAACTTTTTTTTCCAGAGAAGCGTCAGTTTTTTATAGAAAACTCAGACCTGTTTTCGCGGTTTGGGTTTACCCAAATACGTCCATTTTTTTCGAGGAGGATAGGGGTAGGGCGCGATCCATACACTGGGCAGTTTAAGCAAAATACCATATATGGCGGTGCACGCCTTAGCGGGCGGATAAACAAGAACTGGCGGATAGGAGCCATGACAATGCAAACAGCCCGAGATAATAGCATAAACCTGCCAGGGGCAAATTATAGTGTAGCGGCTATTCAACGGCAGGTTTTTAGCCGTAGTAATATTGCGGCTATATTTGTTAATCAGCAACTTATGGACGATAGTACAGTCACTTTTAGGTTTGACCCCAACAACTATAACAGGATAGTTGGCCTTGATTATAACCTTGCATCAAAAGATAATAAATGGGATGGCAAGTTTTTTTACCACCAAAGCCTACAGCCTAACAAACCTAAAGATGCCTATTCCCACGCATCGTACCTGGGCTACTACACACCAACTTTTAACTTTATGTGGAACCACGAGTTTGTGGGCGAAAACTACAGGGCGCAAGTTGGTTTTGTACCCCGACGAAATTATTGGCGCATAGAACCAGCTATAGGGTTTAACATATTCCCTAAACAGAATAAATATGTTAATAACTATGAATTTAACTTGTATACATCGTTATATAAGGATCGATACTTTAACAAAACCCTAGATTTGTTTAATCAGTTTACATTCAATACTTTTTTTCAAAATACCTCATCTATTAGTATAACAATAGACAGGTCGTATTTATACCTGTTTTCGCCTTTTGACCCAACAAATACAGGAGGGCAGGAACTACCACAAGGTACAAGCTACACTTACTATAAAGGTGGGGCCGAATACCAATCGGACACGCGTAAAAAACTTACTTACCGTGCAGGGGTTAGTTATGGGCAGTATTTTAACGGACAGATTTATTCGGCGGGAGGAAATATTGGTTACCGTTTTCAACCTTACGGCACGGTGAGTGTAAGTACTGATTATTTCAGAATAGCATTGCCGAAACCCTATTCTACTGCCGATATTTTGCTGATAGGGCCGAGGTTTGATTTGTCTTTTACCAAAACAATGTTTTTAACAGCGTTTTTTCAGTACAACAACCAGATTCAGAACTTCAATTCAAATATCCGTTTCCAATGGCGTTTCAGGCCAGTATCAGACCTGTTTATTGTTTATGGCGACAACTACTTCTCGGACAACCTGCAAGTAAAAAACAGGGCGCTGGTGGTTAAGTTGACGTATTGGATTAATGTATAGTTGCCAGTTCCTGGTTGTCGGTTACCTCTTAATATCTAGTTTAGCATCAAATATTATTTATCAGGGTTGGTGTATTTGATATTCTCAAAATTAAACCCAAGCAAACTTAGCTGTCGGATAAAGGCGTAGCCAACTATTAAGAATGCGGCAATTATGCCTGTTATAAACCAGGTAAGGCTATGTGCGCCGGGATGTATTACATAAGAGGCAATACCCTTTATAAGCGGGATTGGCTCCTGTAGAATATCCCAAGAGTTCCAACGGTCGAAACGGCCCAGGTAAATACCAAATGAGCCTAATGATAGCGAAGCCAGAGAGAATAGCCATGCTTTTACCTTGCCATAGAACAACTCAATCTTGTTGTGGATAAACAGCAGCGACAGGTAGCCCAGCATAACGCCGTTCCATGCAAAGGTGAATATCAACACTAAATCGTACCAAAAAGGTATGCCCCGGCGGGGGTATAGGTGCAGCAAATCGGTTAGGATATACGGAGCATTGGGAAAGAATAATAACCACATAGCCAATACGCAGGCCATAGCTATTTTATTACTTGATTTATTAAAGGCACAAAACAAGGCGGCAAAGCCCATGGGGATAGCTGCCAGGAATAAGTTCCAAAGCAGGAAGCCGAAGATTAGCGAATCGGTAACATAGAAGCGGAAAAACGCAAGGCCTATGCTAAGCATGCAAGACAAGGAAACAAAGAATAGGAGTAGCCTGTGGCGGTGTGCAAATTGTATCATGCGGTTTATCATGCTATGATAAACGCAAGAAAATGGGTTTTAGTATTTATTGAATTTTTTGATAGAAACGAAAGCCACCTTCCTGCTTAATGAATTTGACATTTGGGTTAGCATCAAGCTCCTTGTTAGTGCATCTGGCAATTAGGAATACTGGCTTATCCATAGGATGGGTTAGTAGGTAATTCGCATCGTCGGTTTGTTTGTCGGCTTGGTTGGGGTATTGAAAGTAGAAGAAGTTAGCGTAGCTCTTGTAACCATAGGTAGTAACATAGGCATTAGAACCGGCTTTTTGCTCAATAAAGTCGATAGCAGGCCCCTGGGTATAACGCTCAATCCGGGGCAACACAAGCCCAAAGGTTGAGATTAGTACAAGGCCTGTTGCGGCGGCATTGATAGCCAATGCGGGATAAAATTTGCCGGTTTGGCGCCAAACAAACCCAATAACAGAGGCTAGGATAAACAACAAGCCGGCAATACAAATCCACCAGGGCCATTCTACCGGTAGGCTAAACGATGTCTGGGCAAAAGGGTCGTTACTTAGCAAGTGTATCCATTTATCTTTCTTTTGGAAAACAAACGGCAAGGCGGTAAGCAGCAACCCATAAAATAGCGAAACACCCAAAACCAACCCGTTTAGCCACTTGCTAATGGGGCGGTGCTTCTCTTCTAACCTGAACAGCACCGTAGTTGCCAAAAACGAAAGCGGCAAATAGGCCATAGATGAGTAATGTACAATTTTGGTGGTGGTAATGGTAAATAGAATCATAACCACCCAGAATAGAGAAAGCATCCATAGTCGGAAGTTATACTGGGTGCGGGTACCATATATTTTACTCCTAAACGCCGGTAACGCGTACAGCGACATGGGCAAGCAACCCAAAAGAACCACCAGAAAATGGTAGTAGAAAGGCTGCTCGTGGCCGGCAACGGGTTGGGTAAACAACTCCACCTGGTAGTTGATGAACTGCCAGAATAAGTCCCAGCCATTGGTTATAATGTTCATGGCAAACCAAGACGATACAACCAGAATAAACGACATGGCAAACCACAAGAAGTACCCAAACTTTGGAAAGCGTTTTAAGCGTGTAACTGCCTGATACGCTACAAAGGTTAATATTAATAAGAGTAGCCCAACAGGGCCCTTAGTAAGGACTGATAACCCACTAAATAAACCAGCTAACAGCGCATTTTTTTTGTTGAATTTACGTTCTTCAACACTTAAGATGGTTTGGTATATTGATAAGAATATTAATAAGTTAAATACAGGATCAATAATCCCAAACTTAAAGTAGAAGTGGGGTAAAAACGAAGCTACATACAGCAGCGCCCATAATAACCCAAAGCGGTGGTCTTTAAGCTTAGCCCCTATGAAAAAGATAGTAAGTAACGTAGCTGTGCCGCATAAGGCGTTGGGCAGGCGGGCGGCAAACTCATTCACACCGAATATTCCCATGCACAGTGCTTGTAGCCAGAAAAATAACGGGGGTTTCTCCCTAAAAGGCTCAAAACCAATTTGTACGTTGGCATAATCGCCGGTGGCCAGCATTTCGCGGGCGCACTCGGCAAAGTTAATCTCGTCCCAATCGAACAGGTGTGGCGCCCCTAAGCCAAAATAAAAGGGTATGGAAAAGAGGATGACTAATCCGAGGGCTTGTATGGGGGCTAATTGTTTCAGCGCTTAAAGGGCTTTAAATGCCAAATATAGAGGAACAAAAGTAGAATAAGGACTTCTACCAGCAAAACACATAAGCGATAAAACCAGGTATGCAGGGCGTTAAGCTCGGGCACCAATCGTTCAACACCGCTGGTTTTGCCATTAACAGAACGAACGATGGGGTTTAGGTAGATGGCGCAATTTTTAGATTTTGCTACTATGCGTATGTAGGGCAGTTTCTTATAAATAGAATGTGGAACATGAAATTCTGTTTCCACACCAGAGCCCGTTCCGTCAAAAATATGTTCTTGCAACAATGAATGGCTTACGCCCCAAACCTCAATACTAGTTACAGGGCCGTTAACCCTTAGAATACCCATTGTGTCACCAACTGTTTCCATTCGCTGTAGTAATAAATCACAGTTGCCATTAAACGCATGCACCATGTAACTTTTGCCCTTAACTAAAGCATCTAAAATCCCGTCTTTAGTTGGAGTATCAGCAAAAACCTCTGTCCACATCCTAAAGGTTGGCTCATTGTTAATATCGTGGGTATCGTCGTTGCCGATGCCATAAACCAAGCGTCCGGCAGTAAGGGCGGCATCCCAGTATTCATCTGATATACGGTAATGGTTTAGTACCTCTACAAACTGATAGTTGGTCAGTTGGGCCATATCTTCCAACGTATGGCCATCCATAAACTTTGGGTGTGCAATGGTTACGAGGCCGCCATTATTTCGAATGTCGTTTATGATTTGTTGCTTTTGCGATGTGTTTTGCCAAAGGGGATAATCAAAATAGGAAGGTTTGCGTGGCTCAATACCTAATAAGTGCGATTTAAATATATTTATACCATGCTCATATATAGGTATATATACTAATGAATTTGAATTAACACTATCGGTAATGCAATGGTAGTTTGATACCCCGGCAACGGTATAGCCTTTGTCTTTATAAGCTTTTGTTAGTTCTTGGGCGGAATTGTGGCCATTGGTTATGCCTTTCCAAGCTTTAGAATGAGCATGAAAATTACATTTATATATTTTATTATCAATATTTTGATATGGATTAATTAAACTATCACCTGAAAATGGGGTAGGGGGCGGAAAGGTATAAACAGTTGTTTGGATATATATCAAACTTATGAAAAAGATAACTGCAAGTACTATGCTGATAATAAGCTTTGTAAATACTATAGCAGCCTTTTTCATAGATTACTTATTTCGTAAGTAAGGTGTTTTTAACAATCTGGCTTTGTTTAGCATGTATTGCATAGAAACTTTAAGTACTCCAAGGCCATAAATAGAACTGCGGCGGAAGTTGATAGAAGAGGCCTCGTCGAAGTATTTAGTGGGGCAGGTGATCTCAGCCACCTGGAAACCTTTGTAGAATATCTGGGCCAGCATCTGGTTATCGAACACAAAATCGTCGGAGTTGGCATTATAGTCGATAGCCCTAAGTACATCGGCAGAGAAAGCACGGTAACCGGTGTGGTATTCAGACAGCTTTTGATTCATCAGGATGTTCTGGGTTAGGGTTAACATCCTGTTAAATATATACTTATACATGGGCATGCCACCTAATAACGCGCCTTTACCCAAAATGCGGGAGCCTATAACGGCTGGATACACACCATTAGCAATAAGGTAACTCATAGAAGGGATTAATGCCGGAGTGTATTGATAGTCTGGGTGAAGCATGATAACAATGTCAGCGCCAATTTCCAGGGCTTTATCGTAACAGCTTTTTTGGTTGCCGCCATAGCCACGGTTGCGTTTGTGTTCTATAATATGGTGAACACCCAAACGACGGGCTTCCTGAAGGGTATTGTCAGAACTTTTATCATCTGTAAGGATTACCTCATCGACAATATCGAAAGGAATCTCCTTATAGGTTTGTTCTAATGTTTTGCCAGCGTTGTATGCAGGTAGTACAACTACCACTTTCTTTCCTTGTAGCACAGAAGGTAAGGTTACCCTTCAGACTCTTTACAAAATGCTATTTAACATAATACAAATTATGAACAAATTGATACAGTCTGAAAGTATTGTTATTATTGGGTTT
>CAMBQF010000082.1 GCA_945869825.1 Chitinophaga pinensis
AAAAAAGCCCCTTTCGGGGGCTTTTCTTTATTCTTCGTATTTAAACGATTCCATAAACTTGGTAGTGTAGTTGCCCGATATAAAATCAGGGTCCTTTAACAGCTTGCGGTGGAAGGGGATGGTTGTTTTAACCCCTTCAATAACAAACTCACGCAAGGCGCGGCGCATCTTCATAATGGCCTCCTCACGGGTTTGGGCTACGGTAATCACCTTGGCTATCATACTATCGTAATTAGGTGGTATCATATAACCTGCATAGGCATGGGTATCTAAACGCACCCCATGTCCGCCCGGCGCGTGGAACGTAGTAATACGGCCCGGGGTTGGCATAAAGTTTTTAGCAGGGTCTTCGGCATTAATACGGCACTCTATAGCATGTTGCATAGGGTAGTAGTTTTTGCCGGTAATAGGGTAACCCATAGCCACTTTTATCTGTTCGCGTACCAGGTCATAGTCTATTACCTCCTCGGTAATAGGGTGCTCTACCTGTATACGTGTATTCATCTCCATAAAGTAGAAGTTGCGGTGCTTATCTACCAAAAACTCTACCGTACCTACGCCTTCGTAGCTAACGGCAAGCGCGGCCTTAATAGCGGCTTCGCCCATCGCGTCGCGTAGTTCGGGTGTCATAAATGGCGATGGTGTTTCTTCCAGCAGCTTTTGGTGGCGGCGTTGGATAGAACAGTCGCGTTCCGATAAGTGGCAGGCGCGACCGTACTGGTCGCCTACAATCTGAATTTCAATATGGCGGGGGTCTTCAATAAACTTCTCCATGTACATGCCATCGTTACCAAAAGCCGCTTTGGCTTCGGTACGGGCACTGTCCCATGCTGCTTCCAGTTCATCTTCACTCCAAATAACCCGCATGCCTTTGCCACCACCACCGGCAGTAGCCTTCATCATCACAGGGTATTTTATTTTCTTAGCTGTTTTTTTGGCGTCTTCCAAATCAACAAGCAATCCTTCAGAACCCGGTACAACAGGTACACCTGCTGCTATCATAGTTGATTTTGCCGAAGCTTTATCGCCCATGGAGTTAATCATGTCAGGCGATGCACCAATAAACTTAATACCGTATTGCTGGCAAATGGCAGAGAACTTAGCATTCTCAGACAAGAAACCATAGCCGGGGTGTATTGCATCGGCATTGGTTATCTCCGCTGCCGAAATGATGTTCGGCATATTAAGGTACGAGTCTTTGCTTGATGGTGGGCCAATACAAACAGCTTCATCGGCAAAGCGCACGTGCAGGCTTTCGCGGTCGGCAGTAGAGTATACCGCAACCGTTTTAATACCCATCTCTTTAGCCGTGCGGATAACGCGTAGTGCTATCTCGCCACGGTTGGCAATCAATATCTTATTAAACTGCCTGATTTGTGGTTCAGCCGCAGTTTTCTTAACTTCCTTTTTAGCCATGGTAATGGGGGATTAAATCGGCTCTACCAAAAACAATGGCTGGTCGTATTCTACCGGCGATGAGTCTTCGGCTAACACCTTAACTATGCGGCCCGATACTTCGCATTCAATCTCATTAAACAGCTTCATAGCCTCTATAATACACACTACTTTGCCCGGGGCTACCTCATCGCCAACGCTTACAAAGGTTGGTTTATCAGGTCCTGCAGAGCGGTAGAATGTACCAATCATAGGCGATTTTACTGTAATATAGTTGCCGTTATCTGCCGGAGCAGCCTCTTTTTGGACAGGTGCAGAACTAACGGGTGCAGGGGCGGCCTGCTGAACTACCTGCGGGGCAGGGGCGGCAATAACCTGTGGCTGTTGGTATACTACAGGCTGGGCATTGCTGTTATCGTTCTTAATGGTAAGTTTAATTTCTTCAGTTTCAATCTCCAGGCCACTTACGCCTGTTTTAGAAACCAATTTAACTAACTCCTGAATATCTTTTAATTCCATAAGGATAGATTGAATTAAACCAAGGCGGTAAAATTAAACAATAAACATATCAGCCAACAAAAAATATTTAATAGCAATTGTAGCTCTTTTTATACTTTTTTAACCTGTTTCATTAGACAAATACAGTAAAAACATCAACTTTTGCAATTTTCAGTAAATTATAATAAGTGGGTGATAGGCGGTTTTTTTATACTTTTCGGGCATGTTAATCAAGCCATCGACATTAGAGAGCAACAAACACGGGATAAAAATTGGCTTGGTAACATATGAAGATTTAGCAGCGGGTGCAGCGCTTGTTACCGAAGCTTATGCCACAGGGTACGATATTATTAAGGCACAATGCAACAGCAGAGAGATTGACATGTTTAACCGCGTTGAGCAATTGGGCATGCCCTATGCTACAGCCCAAACAATTGTACAATCTAAACTTGATATTGCTAACTACTCCCCTGCACCACTAAGCCATGACATTGATTTTGAATTGGAACAGCTTACCGATCCGGAGTTAGCATATTCTTTATCATACAATATTATGAAGGATATGGGAAAGTATTATTTTGACAATCCCATTAATAATACCCTGTTTACTAAAAAGGCGGCGATTGAACTGCATGCCGAGTTTATCAAAGACTTTGTTGTAAACCCAACACCCAACAGACAGGCGTTTTTTTACCAACATAATGGCGAATATATTGGCTTTATAGCGGTATTGATGGATGGTAATGTAGGCCGCGCATATCTTGGAGGTGTAGTAGATGAATATAGGCAGCATGGCTGCGGATCGCAATCATATAAAAAGGTTATAGAGCAGGTTTTTATTCCAAACGGTATTAAAACTGCTTATATGGAAACTCAAATGCAAAATATGCCCAGCATGGTAACTGCCATGCTTAAGGGCCATGCATTTTACCCCTCGCAATCGTTTGTACGGCTACACCTATTTCCGTTAGCGGGTTATATTGGCGCTAAAGCAACTGCTATTGACGCGCTTGCCGACTACACAAAACTAACCCGTAGTAAGCATATAACAGGTATACCCGGCACTATATACAATGTGATTAATGTTGATGGGTATACCCTACAAGCACAACAAATACTAAATAACGGCGTTGCCGCAGGCTACCATTATTTTGAGCACTATGGGTAATAACATTAGCATAGTAGTGCCAACCTTCAACAGCCAAAGTTATATTGCCGATAGCTTAGCTACTATTATGCAGGCAGTCATTCCACTATTTAAGGATATTGAACTGGTGGTGGTAAATGATGGCGGCAATCTGGATATTGAAGGCATACTTACCAAGCTAAAAAACACCTATGGCATTGCTGTAACTTATATTATTTTAAAGCGAAACAACGGTCAGTTTTGGAGTACCAATGTGGGCATTATTAATGCTCAGTATGATACTATTATTACTATTGATGACGACCTTAGCTACCCGCCCGCCAGCATTGCAAGTCTTGTAAAACTTGCCAAACAAGATAAGTTTGTAGTATACGGTACGGTAAAAAAGAGTGGTTTTCTGCACCTATCGCGCATAGCTGTGTACTGGCTATGCAGCAAAAAAATGGGTTCCAGCCTCCGCTACTTTAGCCGTGGGCTTATTGAAAACCCAGCCGAATTGAATGTGCCAATTGATGTGTATTTTGAAGGGCTGCCTGATTTTAAAAACTACTATACCAATATTTATATCCCCGAAGGAAAACAAAAGGCCAACCACCCAAACCTAAACTTACAAAGTCTATGGCGCAAAATAGTCATCGCATTCAACTACACCTATATCTACCCAAAAAACAAGCTACCTTATTTAATTGCGCTTAATGCGATGCTCGCGTTTGTATTATTAATGCTAAACCACATAGTATGGGCATTTGTGGTTACGCCTACTTTTATACTGGGCATTGCCGGGATGCTTAAATACTATCTAAGTCCACTAAAGCGCAGAGTATCAGAAATAGAATACGAAATAAAGAGACTATAATTAATTTAAGCGGCCGTTAGCTATTAATGATGCTACGTTGCGGTACACATTTTCTGCCGATAGATTAAGGTAGTGGTTTAGCACGCCTATTTGCATTGTTGGAGAAAGCGCCATAGCATCTTCTACCACATTACCGGTTAAAAACACCTGTTTGGCATCGTATACTTCGTAATGGATAGAGAACATGCTAAGAGGCTTAAAAGCCAGGTTTAACCCCTTGTTGCCCTTTACTTCAAATAGCGAAACAAATATGATATAATCGTACCCAACCTTTGTGGCTAACCCATCAAGGGTTAACTTTTCAATAGGGCCAATTTGCACCCCTTTGTATTTTACCTTTTTGGTAACCAGCTTTTCTTTTTTGGTGATAAAATTTTTACGCTTAAACTTAACCTTTGCAGTACGGTCTGCCAGCGTTGGCTTAAGGTGCAGGGTATCATCAACACCCGTAACGTATACGTCAAAGTCGGTTAAATCGGGTTTGGCAAGGCGGGCAAAGGTTGAGCGCGCGCGGTCTACCCAATCGGCAGCGCTTATTTTATTAGCGGCCAATACCCTAACCACATTGCTGTTTAAGGCAACGGCATTAGGCGGAACAACCAGTATTTTAGGCCTTCCGCTTTGGGCAGACAGGGCAAAAGGGAGTATTAGTAAAAGAAGTAAAATCCTCATAGTATGGTACAAAGTTACGGCTAAAAACGTAAGCGGTAGTGTTGTTTGGTCAACTCAGGCTTAAAAAACACTAGGCCGCTAAAAAACAAATCAACGGTAACCTTTACCCGTGGGTGCGCTTTAATCTCTTCCCAGGCCTCTTCCATCCCCGCCGACCAGTGTATGTCGTGAAACACAAACACCGCATCGCCATGGGCTTTTGCAAGGCATTGGTTAAAATAATCAAGCGTTGGCTCCTTGCGGTGGTTACCATCAAAAAACACAAAGTCTAAACGGGGTTGTGCCGATATTATTGCGGGCAACACCACATCAAAATTACCCACCTCTACCTCTACATTGGTTATCCCCAGCTTTTGCAGGTTTTGGCGGGCCAAAGCTGCCGTTTCTGCCGAGCCTTCTACACTAACCATCCTGGCATCTTCGTTTGCCGAGGCTAAATAGGCGGTGCCAATACCCAATGAGGTGCCTAATTCTAAAATATGAGCAGGTTGAAAATATTTAACCAATCGGTTTAGCAACCGGCCGTGCCTACGCCCTATGGCCGATTTTTTAGCAATATCCTGCACCGGGTAAGTATACGTATTGCCATTGCCTGTTCCCGCGCCATAATCAACCACCTCTATCACCAAGGGGCTTTTAGTCAAATCAGCCTTAAGCCTTTCTATCCGCATACACATGCCTGTATCGCCCTTTCGCTTTATGCATTGGGTTATCAGGTTGTACATAAACGGCGAGTGTGCATCGTGCCGCGTTTGCCCGGTTATATAGTGTTGTATGTATTTTAGTGGTGTCGACATAAAATCCCCCGCCGTCCCGAAGCCTCGGGAGAGCACCCCCTTTCTAAAGGAGGACCTTTTTATTGGTTTCTTCTTACTGTAGTTGCATTTGCCTGTGCGGCGGGAGTTAGTACAATATCCTGTATGTACACATGGGCAGGACTTTCGGTTATAAAGTAAACGCTTTCTGCAATATCAGCAGCCGTTAGTGGCTCAACATTCTCATATACCTTTTTCGCGCGTTCCTCATCGCCATCATAACGCACAATGCTAAACTCTGTCTCAGCCATGCCCGGCGCTACCGATGATACTTTTATACCATGTGCATGTAAATCCAACCGCATACCTTTAGTTAATGCCTCAACCGCGTGCTTGGTAGCACAATACACGTTACCATTAGGATAAACCTCCTTGCCCGCTATAGAGCTTATGTTAACTATGTGTCCGCTCTTTTGGGCAATCATCATGTTACATACCACCTTGCTAACGTATAGCAAACCCTTTATATTGGTGTCTATCATACGCTCCCAATGGTCAAGGTGGCCATCTTGTATAGGGCCTAAGCCCGCGGCAAGGCCGGCGTTGTTAACCAGTATATCTATGTTTTGCCAATCTGCCGGTAACAATTGCAGGGCTTTTTCTACCTCTGCATTCTCCCTTACATCAAAACAAAGCGACAAAACCGGTGTGTTAAACTCCTGCTCTATCTGTTGTTTCAACTCGACTAACCGCTGTTGGCGCCTACCCGTAATAATTACCCTGTGGCCGTTTTGAGCATATTTAAGGGCTATGGCCCTGCCAAATCCTGCGGTTGCGCCTGTTACTAAAATTGTTTTCATATTATTTCCGATAGATGGCAAAAATAGTTTGCCTAAGTATGGCAGCAAAGCATTTATTTTGTAGCCGCACCCAACCCTCTCCAAAGGGGAGGGCTAAAAGTACCAAATATGAGGATATTTATATACACATTTATTTTTTTTAGTGCGATAGGCATACTCTCGTGCGGCCCTAAAGAGCAGGGCAAGCCTAAAAGCATGCTCGATTCGCTAAACACTTTAATCGGTAAAGACTCATCAAACGCCCCGGCACTGCATCAGCGGGCCAAGCTGTACCTAACCCAGAAAAAATACCCCGAGGCCTTAAAAGACATGGTGCGTGTGCTGGATATTGACTCTACCAAAGCACCGTATTTTATTACCATGGCCGATTTGTACCTGATAATGAATAAAAGCGGAAAGGCTAAATCGGCACTGGAAAAAACCATTACCCTGGAACCTGCCAATACCGAGGCTATTTTAAAACTGGCCGAGCTGTACCTGTATGTTGAGGATTACCAAAAAGCCATTGACTATAGCAACAACGCCCTTAAAATTGATGTGCATTTGCCACGAGGCTACTTTACCAAAGGCATGGCCTTTTTATACATTGGCGATACCATGCGTGCGCAGCAAAACTTCCTCACCACTGTTGAGCAAGACCCTGACTACCTGGTAGCCTACGAAAACCTGGGGCGTATAGCATCTGTACACAACGAGCCTATGACCGAACAGTATTTTAAAAACGCGCTAAACATTAACCCATCTGATGTAAATGTGCGCTACCTGCTGGGCGAGTATTACCAAAAAAACGAACGGGTTGATGATGCCCTGCGCGAGTATACCAACATAGTGCAGATTATGCCCACCAACCGCTCTGCGCACTACAACATGGGCTACATAAACTTTGTATACAAGCTTGATTATAACCAGGGTATTAAACACTTTACCGATGCTATTGGCGCCGACCCTAAGTATGCCGAAGCTTTTTACATGCGGGGCTTGTGCTACGAAAAGCTTAAGAACATACCAACTGCTGAAGCTGACTTTAAAATGGCCCTGCAATTTGACCCCAACTTTGAAAAAGCCAAAATGGGCTTGCAACGGATTGGGAAGTAATTACGTAATTTAAAATTACACCCCTCCCTAAGGTGCGTAGCACGTTGGTACTCCCCTCCAGAAGCTTCGGGAGCAGGGGGAGATGTTTAAAAAGTTTACTTCTCTAATATTTTAATCTCTACCCTCCTATTCGCTTTCGATTCGTCTTCGTTTTTAGGAAAGTCGAATATCTTTTGGGTATTGCTGTACCCCTTCCATTTTAGCCGCGATTCGTCAATCTTATTTTTTATCAGGTACTTATAAATCGTCTTTGCCCGGTCGTCCGATAGTTCCTGGTACCACTTGGCATGCATCATCAACGGCCCATCAACATGGCCGCCTATTTCAACTTTCAGCTTGGGGTTTTCTTTCATTACCTTAAGCAGGTTATTCAGCTCGGGCACACTTGCGGGCATCATACGCGTTTCGTCGGGGTAAAAATTTATGTTGCGTAGCGCCAGTGTATTGCCTACGCTAAGCTTTGTTAAATCAATTTTAGTAACCGTATCATTCTTTGTAATGGTTACGGTAGGTTTGGTAACGCCTGCTACGGGTGTAGTGGATTTAGGCGGTGTGCCACATTTGTAGTGCAGCTTTATAGTGTGGCCTTTGCCGCCGGTGTATACATTATCAAGCAACAGGTAATAGCGTTGGTCTTTCCTCACATCTACATATTTGCTATAGCCATTACCGGGGCCTGAATGCACAAACGAATCGGTAGCCGCTAAGGATAACCCCGTTTTGCTTTTTACCGCCTTATTGTTGCGGGCTATGTTGCTGCGTATAGGCTTAATTTCTTTACGCGCTATTTTGCCGCAATAGTCTTTCCCCGCATCAAACTTAAAGAGTAAAAAATCGTAATCGTCATTTTGACTTTCGGGTATAATATCAAACGTAAGCTGGCCTGCACACGGGCATTTAAAGGTGTACCAAACGGTATGATGCTCCTGCTCTATGTAATACAACGATTTTTTATCGTTGCCCGTAACCTCCAGCTCGGTGCCAAATTTTTCAGGTGGCGCGGTAGGACCAAAAACAGTATCCTTTAGGTTGATAGCCTTTAAACAGTCGGCATTTTGCGGGGTAATGTCCGCTTTGGTTTGGGCATGCACGCTTACGCCTATTATCAAGAAAAATTGGAGAAGTATGTATTTGATGGAATTCAACAGATGGGGTTTGATTACCCGTAACGCTCAACTTTAATTAAGGTTACTTATAAT
This sequence comes from Chitinophaga pinensis, assembly GCA_945869825.1. Taxonomy (GTDB): domain Bacteria; phylum Bacteroidota; class Bacteroidia; order CAMBQF01; family CAMBQF01; genus CAMBQF01. Next base: position 8,478 of record CAMBQF010000082.1, read on the forward strand.
GCGGTTCTAAGGCATCAATAACCTCGGCAGGCATACGCAGTGGCTTACGGGTTTGGGCATCAACAAAAAGCAGGGTTGTTTCGCCATCGGCAGTAAGCTCCCCGGCGCTGTTGTACACTTTATATATAAACTTAATGCGTAACGTAGGCAGTTGCGGTATGGTAACTTCTACCTTCAACTCCTCATCATAATACAAGGGCTTGTAATAGTTTACCTGCAGGTTAAGTACGGGCATCATTATGCCTTGTTCTTCCAGCTCTTTGTAGCTAATACCTAAACTACGGAACGCCTCTACCCTGCCCGCCTCAAAATACTCAGCATAGCGGCCGTAGTAAACGTAGCCCATTTGGTCGGTCTCGCTATAGCGTACCCGTATTTTAGTGCTGTGTGTAAACATTGGTTGGCAATGATAATGAAAAGTAGCGAAGTGGCTAGTGGCAAAGTTATTCCTAACTCCATATTCAATAATATCATCCTTTACTTCAGCCTCTCCAGTTGCCCTTTTCTCTTTACAATGTTTTTATAATCCCATTGAATGTTGCGCGCCTTTGTAAGCCAGCGCTCCAGGTCTTCAACATTTATCTGATCGGCACTTATATAGCGCTTTTCTGCGGCCTTAAAACCGCCTTCGTTTTGCAGGCCCGGTTCGTCAAAGCTTTGCCCGCTCCAAAACAAAAGGCGGATGCAATTCTTTAGCTTGCTGTAGCCTGCAACAGGGTTGCCCTCTAAAAACCAAACCGGGTGCGCATGCCATATCTTATACTCCGCATCGGGCAGGCAGCGGTTAATTTCGTTGGCAAGCCTATCGCAAATCTGTTTGTCCTCTAAGTTTTGCTTGTTGTTGTATTCTGCAACGTCAGGATTCATATTTCAAATATACATTTCTTTTTTACTCCCCTCCCTATGCATAGGGAAGGGTAGGGGCTGGATACGAAAACTGCGGTTCAGACAATATTCCCTAATTTAGCCAACTGTGTTAAGGCTTATCATTCAAATACTATTAGGCATTGCTATTGTTGCGCTGGGGTACTTTTTGTACACCTCGGTGCAGGCACCTATTAAGTGGCAAAACGATAAAGATGCCCGCTACACTAAAATAAAGCAGCGTCTTATTGAAATACGCACGGCCCAAACCAGCTACAAAGCCATAAACGGGCACTATGCCAAAACCTTCGCCGATTTGGCATGGTACTTAAATCAGGGCAGGCTCAAGCGCCCCAACGGCCAGCTAATAAGCCCGTCAGACTCTCTATTTGGAAAAACCTACCCGGTTTTCTCTATGCAGTATGTGCCTTTTGGTGGGCAAAAAAAGTTTAATATGGAGGTTAAGATTGATGCCACCGACAGCATAGAATACATTGAAGTAAGCGACCCAGCGCCATTTGACCCGGATGATCCGTTAAGCTTTGGCTCGTTGACGGAGAGCACATTAAAGGCATCGTGGGAGACAGAGAAATAACACTTAAAAATTTTAGCGTAAACTTGTAGTGCAAACAGACACTTTGGATACCGTATTGATAGATAAGGAAATGCTGATGGGTGTAAAACCCTCTAACCTTCATTTGAGCATAGAAGCATCGGATGAGGGGTTTGGCTTTGCATTGTTTGATTTGCTGAACAACCGCTACGTAGGTATTGGCTACCGCAACTTTGGCAGCCCCCTGCACGATGCAGCCCTGGCCAAGCGGCTTAGCGAAGAGTTTGATAAAAACCACCTGCACGAAACCGGCTTTACCAAAAGCTCTTTAGTATGGGTTAGCAACCGCACTACATTGGTGCCCGAGGCGCTATTTGACGAGAAATACGCCAACGACTACTTCAACCTGAACCTTAGTAATCACCAGCACGAAACGTTATATTATGAGCGTGTAAAAGGGCTTGGAGCATACAATGTATTTACCATTCCCGAGGCGCTGGAAGATTTTTGCTCGGCGAAGCTTAAGAACCCTGCCGTTATGCACCATTCGCGTATTTTGCTGGAAAACCTTTTGCTGGCCGGCAACCCAAAAGGCAGGCAGGTATATTTGCATGTGCAGGCCAAGCATTTTGATATTGTGGTGGTTGAAGATGGCGCCCTGCTACTTTACAACCACTACCAGTACATTAGCGCCGAAGATTTTACCTACCATACCCTAAACACCTGCAAACAATTGGGTATAGACCCACAAACGCTGGAAGTAACCCTGTTGGGCGAAGTAGAGCCCGACTCTACCTTGTTTGCCATACTTACCAAATACTTGTATAAAGTAACCTTTTACGCCCCTACGCCCGACTATTCTCTTAGCCTGGAACTGGGTAAGCTACCTCACCATTTTTATTATAACCTCTTAAACCAATACGCGTGCGTATAGTTAGCGGAAAATTTAAGGGCCGCACCATCATAGCGCCGGGCAACCTTAGTGCCCGCCCCACTACCGATTTTGCAAAAGAAGGCCTGTTTAATATACTAAATAACAACTTTTATTTTGAAGAGATAAAAGTACTGGATCTGTTTGCCGGTACGGGCAACATTACCTACGAGTTTATATCGCGGGGGGTAGAAGATGTTATCGGTATTGAGGGCAGTGCCGCATCGGCACGGTTTATAAAAGAAACAGCCGATAAAATGGCCCCGGGAAAGGTGCGTGTACTAAACATGGATGTTTTCCGTTTCTTAAAGAACTGTAAGGAAGGGTTCGACATTATTTTTGCCGACCCACCATACGAAATGCCTGATATTGAAAAAGTGGTAGAAAGTGTTTTTGAACACGATTTGCTTAAACCCGGCGGCTGGTTAGTGCTTGAACACTCGGTAAAGCTGAAGTTTACCGACCATAAGCACTTTGTAGAACAGCGCCACTACGGCAAGGTTAATTTTAGTTTCTTTTACATAAAAGAGGAAGAACAAGCATAACATGAAAAAGATAATCCTGCTCACATTTCTAACTATATCAGCCTATAGCTCGCAAGCCCAAATTTGCGATGTAACCCAAAGCGGGCATCAGTTGGAGGTGTTTAATTGCAGCGGTAGCCGCACTACCACCAAATTGCTTTTTGAAGACGAATTGCTTTCCGGCTTTTCTGAAAGTATTATTGTGGTTAAATCCAACACGGGCCTAGTAAAGGTATACGATGCTAAATTTAGCACGCTGGCTAGTAAATACCTGTTTGATGGCGATGCTATAAAAGCTATAGCAGGCAATAACATTATTGTAAGATCGTCTAATGGGCTAATAACCTATTACGACAAAGACTTTAACCGTTTGGGGACGAGGTATGAGTAGTTAAAAAGCCCGTTAATACTTATTCTGTAGTTAACCAGTTACACGCTCCTATTTCAGTAATTTAGCGTGGTATAATTCTATTCTGCATGAAAAAAATAGCTGTATTTCCGGGGTCGTTTGACCCGTTTACCCGTGGCCATGAGCAAATAGTAAGGCGGTCGCTTTCATTGTTCGACCAGATAATTGTCGGCATTGGGGTAAACTCGCGCAAAGAGAGCTTTTTTCCGCTCGAAAAACGCATCCACTGGATAGAAAAAACCTTTGCCGATGAACCTAAAGTTGCGGTTGACGTATACGAGGGCCTTACCATTAAGTATTGCGAAAAAGTAGGTGCCCAGTTTTTGGTACGTGGTTTGCGTAATACTATCGACTTTGAGTTTGAAAGTGGAATTGCCAATATGAACAAGGCAATGATGCCCGAACTGGAAACTATTTTTATACTAACAACACCCGAACTATCGGCCCTGAATTCTACCATTGTACGCGACATAATTAAGAACGGAGGCAATGCTGCCCCCTTTGTACCCGCGGCCATAGACTTGTATGCCGAATAACACCTTGTTTAAATACATCAGCATTGTAGTATTTGCCGCCTTTGCCCTTGGGGCACAAGGGCAACAAATTGCTATTAAAGGCAATGCCCCTGCGTTTAAAAAAGCGCAGTTGCAGCTATGCACTATTGATGATTACCTAAACGGCCACGAACTGGTAATAGACAGCGCCCTGGTTGACAATAGCGGTAACTTCAGTTTTAAGCCTGCAATAAAACAAACAATATACAGCTATATAAAACAAGGCGATTTGGTATACGAACTGTATCTTATCCCCAACCAAAACCTTGATATTATAATTCCTGATACTGTTGGCTTTGCTAAAGATTCGATACTTAAGCCCATTCAGTATATACAGCCCAGCGCGCTAAACAGCAGCATTGTTGCTTTTGATGCTGAATACAACGACTTTTTAATTGCCAACTACAAGGCAATACTGCGCAAAACAGCCCAGCCAAAAGTAAAACTGTTTGTAAAAACCCAACAAGATAAATACGCCACAAATACAGATGCATTTTTCGGCAATTACCTGGAATATCGCTTAGCTTCGCTACAGTTACTTACATCTGTTAAAAGCCGGAAAGAAACACTGGAAGTCTACTTTAAAGACAAACCCATATTATATACTAACCCTGCGTATATGGATTTGTTTTACGAGGTGTTTGATAAAAACCTAAAGGCTTTTAGGAGCACCGCTACAGGCGAACCGCTTAACAACGCCATTAACAACCGTATAGACTATGCAAAAGCTATAGATATAATGCGCCGCGACAGCACCATCCCTAATGATACGCTACGCGAACTGGCATTGTTAAAAGGCCTTACCGAGATGTATTACGAGCCTACATCAACCCAGTATAGCGTTTTGGAGATGTTCCGTTATATTCAGGCTAATGGCTTAACTGCATACAGCAAAACCGTAGCTAAAAACGCCCTGCAACTATTTGAAAAACTGCGTGTAGGCACACCTGCGCCACCATTCAATTTAAAGGATGTTGTTACAGGCAAAATGGTATCGTTGGCTGATTTTAAGGGAAAGTACATCTACCTGTCGTTTTGGGATGAGAACAACCCACGGTCAATCCAGGAGATTGATTTGATAAGGGAACTGGACAAAAAATACGAAAAAAAAATTGCCTTTGTAAGCATCTGCACATCGGTAAACGAAACCAAAACATTGGCTTTTATAAATCGCAACAAATACAAATGGGTATTTTTGAATGCCGCGGGCAGTGCTAAGCTGCTAAAGGATTACGACGTACTTTCGTACCCATCATTTTACCTTATAGATAAAGAAAGCAACATACTCCGCTGCCCTGCC
>CAMBQF010000083.1 GCA_945869825.1 Chitinophaga pinensis
AACACCTTGAAAAAATATTTGGCAGAAAAAGGGGTTAAGGCTGAGATACACGAGATATCGGGTTCGGTGGAGATTGCCCCTAACATAGGCCTTTCAGACGGTATTTGCGATATTGTAAGTACAGGCTCTACCCTATTTAAAAATGGCTTGAAAGAGGTGGAAGTAATGTACCAGTCGGAGGCGGTAATCATCTCCAGCACGAACCTTGACGAAGAAACACAGGCTATTTTAGATAAATTTTTGTTCCGCATAAACAGTGTTTTAGCTGCGCGAAACAACAAGTATATTTTGCTGAATGCCCCTAACGATAAGCTATACGACATTATCAGCTTACTACCCGGCATGAAAAGCCCTACCGTTATGCCATTGGCAGATAGTGGCTGGAGTTCGGTACATTCTGTAATTAGCGACCATGAGTTTTGGGATAATATTGATGCGCTGAAAGCCGCAGGTGCGCAAGGAATTTTAATTGTACCGATTGAAAAAATGGTGTTGTAATATGCAAGTAATTAAATACCCCAAACAGGCTGAACTAGCCACTATACTTGCCCGCCCACAAGACGATGGCAATACTGTTGACGATGCGGTAAAAGCTATTTTAACTACCGTTAAAAATGGTGGCGACAAAGCGCTAAAAAATTACACTTATCAATTTGATAAGGTAAAACTGACTGATTTAAAAGTGAACCACGTTGAAATGGTGGAGGCTATAAACGCGGTAAGTAAAGAGTTAAAAGGCGCTATAAAGGTTGCTTATACCAACATTAAAAAGTTCCACAAAGCACAGGCGCTAAAACCTGTTAAAATAGAAACTACCAAAGGGGTTGTTTGCTGGCGCGAAAGCAGGCCAATAGAGAATGTGGGCTTATACATTCCGGGAGGCAGTGCACCATTATTTTCAACTGTGTTAATGCTGGCTACACCTGCGGCTATTGCGGGCTGCAAGCGTGTGGTATTATGCACCCCTGCCAATGCTGAAGGCAAAATCAATCCCGCAATATTATACAGTGCAGCACTATGCGGCGTTACTGAAATTTACAAAGTAGGTGGCGCGCAAGCCATTGCCGCTATGGCTTATGGTACAGAAACAATTCAACCCATAAATAAAATATTTGGCCCGGGCAACCGCTATGTAACTGCCGCCAAACAACTGGTACAGAACGAGGGTGTAGCAATTGATATGCCAGCCGGGCCATCGGAGGTAATGGTAGTGGCTGATGATACGGCTGTCCCTGCTTTTGTAGCTGCCGATTTATTATCACAAGCCGAGCATGGACCCGATTCGCAGGTGGTTATAGTTGCTTTTGATGAGACATTTATTAAGAAAGTGCAGAAGGAAGTAACAGCGCAATTAGCCCAATTACCTAGGAAAGAAGTGGCTTCTATAGCGTTGGAGAACTCTAAAATAATATTGGTTAAGAAAGAGGAAGAAGCGGTTACTATCATCAACCAATATGCGCCCGAGCATTTAATTTTAGCCGTTAAAAATGAAGGCTATTTTGTAAAAAACACTATCAATGCTGGGTCAATTTTTATAGGGAATTACACACCTGAAAGTGCCGGAGATTATGCCAGCGGAACCAACCACACGCTACCAACCAATGGGTATGCAAAGGTTTATGGCGGGGTGTCGTTAGATTCGTTTGTCAAAAAAATTACTATACAAAAAATAGCACCGCAAGGCATAAAAAAACTAGGAAAAACTATTCAAATAATGGCTGCTGCCGAAGGTTTGGATGCTCACAAAAATGCAGTAACCGTACGTTTAACCCAATTGAATAAAAAGTAATGAGAACGGTAGAAGAACTAGTCCGTAAGAATATAAAAAGTCTGAAGCCCTATTCATCGGCACGCGATGAATTTAAAGGCGTTGCAACTGTTTTTTTAGATGCTAATGAAAACAGCTACGGCTCGCCGGTGGCAGAAAAATTTAACCGCTACCCCGACCCGTTGCAGATTGATTTGAAGGAAAAAATCAGTACCATAAAAGGTGTCCCCGCTGGCAATATGTTTATTGGCAATGGCAGCGACGAGGCTATTGACGTGCTATTCCGCATATTTTGCGAACCGGGCAAAGACAATGTAATCATCTGCCCACCAACGTATGGAATGTACGAGGTTAGCGCAAATATTAATGATGTGGAAGTCCGCAAAGTAAATCTTACGACTGACTACCAACTAAATGGCGAAGCTATTTTAAAAGCGGCTGATGCAAACAGTAAGATGCTGTTTATCTGCTCTCCCAATAACCCTACCGGCAACACTATTAATGCTACAGAAGTAGAAGCGTTGGTGCAGCATTTTGATGGTATTATGGTGATTGATGAGGCGTATATCAATTATTCAAAGCAACCCTCTTTTATCAGTTTGCTAACTAAATATCCCAACGTAGTTATCTTGCAAACATTCTCCAAAGCATGGGGGCTAGCGGCTTTGCGTGTGGGGATGGCGTTTGCAGGAGGCCCAATTATCAGTTATATGAATAAGGTGAAACCACCTTACAATGTTAACCTGAGCAGCCAGCAACAAGCTATACAGGCACTGGAAAATATTGAGTGGGTAAATAACCTGATTAAAGAAACAGTTAGCGAACGCAGCCGACTGATAGAAGCCATAAAGCCTTTAACAATAGTAAACAAAATTTACCCCAGCGATGCTAATTTTATCTTAGTGAAAGTGGTAGATGCGAAAGGCATATACGATTATTTAGCCGCCAAAGGAATTGTAGTGCGCGACCGAAGCAAGGTTGAATTATGCGAAGGCTGCCTGCGTATAACCATTGGTACGCCTGAAGAAAACGATGTAGTTATTGATGCATTAACAAATTATTAGTGATGGAAAAAATCCTTTTCATAGACCGTAGCACGTTGATTAACCAAGCGCAAGGCCAGCAAATAGCAGGCTTTGCCGATTTGCAATTTGTGCCGGGTGTACTAAAAAACACCGCGTTGTTGGCTGAAAATACCGGCTATACTTTTGTGCTAATAACCAGCCAGCAAGGGTTAGAGAGCAAAGAATTGTTTGAAACACAATTTTTGCCGGTGCACGATTTTATTGTTAAAACGTTTGAAAATGAAGGAGTAGAATTTCATTCCGACCATATTGAATTTACCTATCCCGGCGAGGATTGGGCAACAATGCCGCGCTATGTGGATATGTTTGCGGAATACCTGAATGATAAATACGACATTGCCAATTCGTATGTTATTTGCAATAATGCAATAAACGTAAAGCTGGCTAAGGATATGGGCTGCAAAGCTATTTTAGTTGGTGTGACTGATACAACTGAAATAGACAAAGCCGAAGAATTACATGCCATTATTGCCAATTCTTCAAAGGATTGGAAAGAGGCGTATGCATTTCTGCGCAAGGAAAACCGCACAGCTACCGTTTCCCGCAAAACCAACGAAACGGATATTAACATAACGGTTGATTTAGACGGTACAGGTAAAGCAAATATCGCTACAGGCCTGCACTTTTTCGACCATATGTTGGACCAAATTGCCCGCCACTCGGGTGTTGATTTGACGGTATCTGCGAAAGGCGATTTGCATATTGATGAACACCATACTATTGAAGATACTGCTATCACCTTAGGCGAAGTGTTTTTAAAAGCATTGGGCGATAAAAAAGGTATTGAACGTTATGGTTTTTGCCTACCTATGGATGATGCGTTAGCCCAAGTGGCCATTGACTTTGGCGGACGCAACTGGATAGAATGGGAGGCTGAATTTAAGCGCGAAAAAGTGGGCGATATGCCTACCGAAATGTTCTTTCATTTCTTTAAATCGTATAGCGATGCCGCCAAGTGCAACCTGAATATTAAAGCCGAAGGTGATAACGAACACCATAAAATTGAGGCCATATTTAAGGCATTTGCCAAGGCTATAAAAATGGCTGTGAAGAAGGATTACAACAGCAACGTATTGCCCAGTACCAAAGGAACTTTGTAAATGAAAGTAGTGATTATAAATTACGGTGCAGGCAACACCCAATCGGTGCGGTATGCATTTGAAAGGTTGGGAATAACCCCAATTTTAAGCGATGATATTGCCGAAATTTTAACCGCCGACAAAGTAATTTTTCCGGGAGTTGGCCACGCTAAAGCGGCAATGGAGGTATTACGGGAAAAGCAATTGGATTTATTAATTCCCACATTAAAACAACCTGTATTGGGCATTTGCCTTGGCATGCAGCTAATGTGCAACTTTAGCGAAGAAGGCAATACCAAATGCCTGGGCATATTTAACGAGGATGTAAAACTCTTTGAACCCAAACTAAAAGTGCCGCATATTGGCTGGAACACTGCTGAGAATAATTGGTACTATTTTGTGCATAGTTATTACGTTCCGGTTAATGAATATACTACTGAAACGTGTAATTATATCACCGATTTTTCGGCAGCCATGCAGAAGGGAAATTTTTATGCAGTGCAATACCATCCTGAGAAAAGCGGCAAAGGTGGCGAAGAATTACTAAATAAATTTACAGCAATTTAAATGAAGATAATTCCGGCAATAGATGTAATAGATGGAAAATGTGTACGCCTTACCCAAGGCGATTATGCGCAGAAAAAAACGTACAATGAAAATCCGTTTGAGGTTGCCAAACAGTTTGAAGATGCAGGTATTACGCACTTGCACTTAGTTGACTTAGATGGCGCTAAAGGCGGACAAATAATCAACCATAAAGTATTAGAAACCATCACCCAAAACACTACTTTAAAAGTAGATTTTGGCGGCGGAATAAAATCAGATACTGATATTGAGCTGGCTTTTAGCTGCGGCGCAAACCAAATAACGGCGGGCAGTATAGCGGTTAAGAATAGCGAGAAAGTTACGGGCTGGATTAAAAAATACGGTGCCGAAAAAATTATTTTAGGGGCTGATGTAAAGGACGAAACCATTGCAATTAATGGTTGGCAGGAGAGTGGAAACATCAATCTGTATGCCTATTTAGAAGATTATATAGCCAAAGGGGTTGAGTATGTTATATGCACCGATATTGCTAAAGACGGCATGTTGCTTGGCCCGGCAGTAATGTTATACGAAGAAATTTTGCGACGCTACCCTGCCCTAAAATTAATTGCCAGCGGTGGCGTTGCCAAGTTTGGAGATTTGCAAATACTGAGCGATGCCGGATTATACGGAGCTATTGTAGGCAAGGCATTTTATGAGGGAAGGATATCATTAGACGAACTAAAACACTTTGCCTGATGCTAGCCAAACGAATCATTCCATGCCTGGATATTAAAGACGGGCGCGTAGTAAAAGGTGTAAATTTTGAGAATCTGCGCGACAGTGGAAACCCTGTAGAACTGGCTAAACTGTACGCCGAACAAGGTGCCGACGAACTAGTGTTTTTAGATATTACTGCTACACATGAGCGCCGCAAAACATTGGCTGCACTGGTGGAGGAAATAGCTCGCGAGATTAATATACCTTTTACCGTAGGCGGTGGAATATCAACTGTTGATGATGTGCATATATTGCTGCAAAGTGGTGCCGATAAAGTATCGGTAAACTCAGCCGCTGTGCGTAATCCGCAACTAATACAAGATATTGCAGATAAGTTTGGGAGCCAGTGTTTGGTATTGGCTATTGATGCCAAAGAAGCTGATGGCGAATGGTTGGTTTACCTTAATGGCGGACGTTTGCAAACCGAATTGATTTTATTTAGCTGGGCCAAACAAGCCGAACAAATGGGTGCGGGCGAAATCCTTTTCACATCTATGAACCATGATGGTACTAAAAATGGTTTTGCTAACGAGGCGTTAAATGACTTATCACAACTAATAAATATCCCAATTATTGCATCGGGTGGTGCGGGAACTATGCAACATTTTGTTGATACCTTTACCACTGGAAGTGCTGATGCTGCCTTAGCTGCCAGCATATTCCACTTTAAAGAAATTGCTATACCCGACTTAAAACAGTATCTACACCAACATAATATTCCTATCCGCTTATGATTATAGATTTTGAAAAAGGCAACGGTTTAGTGCCGGTTATAATACAAGATAATTCAACCCAAAAGGTTTTAATGCTGGGCTATATGAACCAGGAAGCCTACGATAAAACTGTATCAGAAAATACTGTTACTTTTTATAGCCGTACAAAAAACCGTTTGTGGACCAAAGGCAAAGAAAGCGGTAATTTTTTACACGTTGTTTCTATTGCCAACGACTGTGATAATGATACGTTACTAATTAAAGTAAATCCTGCAGGTCCTGTTTGCCATACCGGTGCTGACACCTGTTGGGGCGAAGAAAACAAAGCCTTGGGTTATCCCTTTTTACAAGGATTGACAGAGGTAATAAAGCAACGCAAAACAGCTGATGCTGACACATCTTACACCGCCCAACTGTTTGCCAAAGGCATAAATAAAATAGCCCAAAAAGTAGGGGAGGAGGCGGTTGAAATAGTAATAGAAGCAAAGGACAATAACGATGATTTATTTCTGGGCGAATCCGCTGATTTGCTATTTCACTACATGATACTGTTGGAGGCCAAGGGCTTTTCTTTGCAAGATGTTGAGGAGTTATTAAAGAAAAGACATACTAAATAAAAACAACTACATAGAAATTGCTTTGATGCAATCAATTTTAATAAAGCAATTCCTATAAAGCTTTGATGTTTTTCTCTGCTTTTTTAACTGTTTCGGTTATACGTTTAAGCCGTGTTTCATGTCGTTTGGCATTTAATATCCACTCTAAAATACCTTATATTATTAACCATGCCGATTTTTCAACTGTATAATTCTTATCAAGCTACTTTCGCCAATCTTGCCTTGTTTTTGCTTATATCGCTTTTATCCCCTTTATAAAGTTCCATAACAAAATATAATAAAACAAAAAATCCCGCTTACCGAGGTTTCGGGAGCGGGACTTTTTATATAAAGCTGAGGGTGTAAGCCCCTTCGCTAAATTTTATTATTTCAGACAATATTATCTGATTCGCTAATTATCTAATTAACCAAGTCCTTACCGTGGCAGGCTTTGTATTTTTTACCGCTGCCGCAAGGGCATGGGTCGTTACGACCTATCTTTTGTTCTACACGTACCGGAGCTACTTTTTGTACTTCGCGGGTGTCCTGGTTTTGAACATTCTGGCTGACGTTACCTAAATCGTCTTCGCGGCTGGTTTTTAATTTGGGCTGTGGAGCTTGTTGTTGCTTCGCCTCACGTACCTGGTTTTGCGGCGCTGTGCTATTTGGTAACGATGCCTTAAACAAGAATGATACTATCTCCTTATTCACACGGTCCAACATTTTCTGGAACAACTCAAACGACTCAAACTTGTATATCAACAAGGGGTCTTTTTGCTCGTACACCGCGTTCTGCACTGATTGTTTAAGGTCGTCCATCTCGCGTAAATGCTCTTTCCAGTCCTCATCAATCATAGCAAGGGTAATAGAGCGTTCAAACGTACGCACCAGTTCACGGCCTTCGCTTTCGTATGCCTTTTTAAGGTTAGCTACCACCTGCATAGTTTTAATACCGTCAGTCAAAGGCACCGCAATGTTTTCAAACTGCTGGCCGCTTTGTTGGTATACATCACGTATCACCGGGTAGGCCGTTTCTGCGGTATGGCTTGTTTTGCGGCGGTAAGCTGTTATAACATAGGCAAACAATTGCTCTACAGTATCATCAGCACGCTGCTTTAAAAACTCATCAGCAGTCATTGGGGCTTCTACAGAGAAGTTACGGATAACCTCGAGAGTAAACCCTTCATAATCTCTGCCATCTAGGTATTCTTTCACCACACTCTCACATACATCATAAATCATGTTGTTTAAGTCCAGTGCCAAACGGTCGCCTTGCAAAGCGTTGCGGCGTTTGGTATAAATAACCTCGCGTTGCGAGTTCATTACGTCATCATACTCTAGTAATCGCTTACGGGTACCAAAGTTGTTTTCTTCTACTTTCTTCTGTGCTTTCTCAATGGTGTTGGTAAGCATCGGGGCCTGGATAACCTCGCCCTCTTTAAAGCCCATACGGTCCATTAGCTTGGCAATACGCTCAGAGCCAAACATACGCATCAGGTCATCTTCAAAAGACACAAAGAATTGTGATGATCCAGGGTCGCCTTGGCGACCTGCACGGCCACGCAACTGGCGGTCTACACGCCGGCTCTCATGGCGTTCTGTACCAATAATAGCCAAACCACCGGCATCTTTCACGCCTGGCCCAAGCTTAATGTCGGTACCACGGCCTGCCATGTTGGTTGCAATAGTTACCGTTCCGGCTTGACCTGCTTCGGCAACAATATCTGCCTCGCGCTGGTGTTGCTTGGCGTTAAGCACGTTGTGTTTAATACCGCGCAACTTAAGCATACGGCTAAGCAATTCTGAGTTTTCTACTGATGTTGTACCTACAAGTACCGGCCTTCCGGCTTTTACACAGGTATCAACCTCATCAATAACGGCATTGTATTTCTCACGCTTGGTTTTATAAACCATATCCTGCTCATCCTTACGGCTGATAGGACGGTTGGTTGGAATAACAACCACATCCAGTTTATAAATATCCCAAAATTCACCCGCTTCCGTTTCTGCAGTACCCGTCATACCGGCAAGTTTACCATACATACGGAAATAGTTTTGCAATGTAACCGTAGCATATGTTTGGGTTACGGCTTCAATCTTAACGTTTTCTTTCGCCTCAATAGCCTGGTGCAACCCATCTGAGTAACGGCGGCCATCTAAAATACGGCCTGTTTGCTCATCAACAATCTTAATTTTACCATCCATTATCACATACTCCACGTCTATTTCAAACAGGGCGTAGGCTTTTAATAATTGGTTAATGGTATGTATACGTTCCGATTTGATTGAGAAATCCCTCATCAAATCATCTTTCATTTGTAGTTTTTCTTCCGGCGTACCTGGCGCTTTTTCTATTTCAACAATAGATGCTCCAACATCTGGCATTACAAAAAAATTAGTATCTGACGCCGTCTCAGTAATCAACTCAAGTCCTTTTTCTGTAAGGTCTACAGAGTTGTTACGCTCTTCAATAACAAAGTAAAGCTCCTTATCTACCTGTGGCATCTCTTTGTTTTGGTCTTGCATGTAGAAGTTTTCTGTCTTCTGCATAATAACCTTAACGCCCGGCTCGCTTAGTAATTTAATAAGGGCTTTGTTTTTGGGCAAACCACGGTGGGCACGTAATAAGGCTAAACCTGCCTCTTTCTCATTACCATCGGCAATATGTTTACGTGCTTCAGATAGTACGGTATTTATAAACGACTTCTGTGCATTTACCAAACGTTCAATTTTTGGTTTCAGCTCGGTAAACTCATGGCGGTCGCCTTTTGGGGTAGGACCTGATATAATTAAAGGCGTACGGGCATCATCAATCAATACCGAGTCAACCTCATCCACAATAGCGTAGTTATGTTTACGCTGAACAAGTTCGTCCATACCACGAGCCATATTATCGCGCAGGTAGTCAAAACCAAACTCATTATTAGTACCGTAAGTAATATCGGCATTATAGGCCGCACGGCGTTCGTCGCTGTTTGGCTCATGTTTGTCTATACAATCTATACGCAGCCCGTGGAATTCAAATATCGGTGCCATCCATTCGCTATCGCGTTTAGCCAGATAGTCGTTCACTGTTACAACGTGCACACCTAATCCCGGAAGGGCATTAAGGTACATTGGCAACGTAGCCACGAGGGTTTTACCCTCGCCCGTTGCCATTTCCGATATTTTACCTTGGTGCAATACCAACCCGCCGATAAGCTGCACATCATAATGCACCATATCCCAGGTTACTTTATTACCGGCCGCTATCCAGCTGTTGTGCCATAGGGCCTTGTCTCCGCTAATTTCCACATTGGCTTTCAATGCAGCCATATCTCTGTCAAATGCTGTAGCGGTTACCTCTATCTTTTCATTTTCTTTAAAGCGCTTGGCTGTTTCTTTTACAACAGCAAAAGCTTCTGGTAATATCTCGTTCAGCGCATCCTGTATCTTTTTATACTTCTCTTTCTCCAGGCGGTCTATCTCTACAAATAGGTTTTCCTTTTCTTCAATACCCATATCTGGCCGCTCGTCAATCTGCTGCTGCATAGCTGCAATCTCAGTAGCTTCGGCTTCTATGTGTTTGGCAATACGCTCTTTAAATTCAGCTGTTTTGCCGCGCAGCTGGTCGTTGCTAAGTTTAGATATTATCTCGTAAGCGGCAGCAACCTGGCCTACAACCGGGGTTACTAGCTTAAGGTCGCTCTCGCTCTTATTACCTAAAAATTTACTAAAAATACGGGTTATAAAATTCGACATGTCTGTTCTTTATAATATGGTAGTCGGTTATCTCTATCAAAAGGGTAGCCAAAGTTAGCTTTTAAAATGCAAAAAACCGCAAAGGCCTTATATCCATTGCGGTTTAAGCTTACAAAGACATTATAGGCTCATGTAGCACTCTGTCAGTCTTTGCGTTAATTTGTCAGTATTCGTCTTCGTTAAAAAAGAAATCGTCCTTCGTTGGGTAGTCAGGCCAAATCTCTTCTATTGTCTCGTAGGCTTCGCCTTCGTCTTCAATTTCCTGAAGGTTTTCTATTACTTCCATAGGCGCCCCAGTGCGCATGGCAAAATCTATAAGCTCGTCTTTTGTGGCGGGCCAGGGGGCATCTTCCAAGTATGAAGCTAATTCAAGTGTCCAATACATAGTTTTATCTCGTTAAGATTGGGTTACTATTCATTCCAAAAATGGTGGCAAAAGTAAAAATTTATACATAGCAACCGCACTTGTTAATAAATAATAATTTTAAGTAGTTAAATTGTTAATAATCTAAGGTTTTGGCTTTTTAACATTTGTGTACCCTAAAAGGTTTTATAATTTTTTCACATACTAAACATTCACAAATTGCCGTTATTGCGTTTGTAACACAAATCTTTCTATTGTTACAACCCTTACCTTTAGTATATTGAAAAAGCTACAGTTTACCTTATTAATAAGCCTTTTCTGGCTAGCCGCCTGCAAAAAAGAACTTCCTGAAAACAACTGCCCTGCCGTGTGGACAACCAACATACCCGCTGCTTCGGGCAACGATAATGTGTTGAGGATCTTCAACGGTTTCATTACCATACGTAACTATCAGGGCAATACCTTAAGCGATGCACAACAGGGCATTGGAATTGAAAGTAACGATGCAAACCTGGTACCATATACCATACCGTTATACCATACCGCTCCAAATGGTCGGCTATTATCAATACCGTCACCGTGGCAGATGCCGCCGGATATATCGAAATTAACTTCCACAGCAGCAATACCAATGTAGGTTCTATAATTTTTCGTAACGATAGTATTGTCTCTGTTATCCCTGGCTACCAAAACCAGTTACCACAAAATTTCCACAAGTCGTGGGTAGGCTCCGCTTCTAATCTTACTGCCGAACTTTGGTTTATGCCTAATTTCAACCTTGGCTTTAAATCGATAAATGCAAGTGATACATTATCAGGTACTATGCCTTACTTTAACAGTGGTAGTATCAACGTTGGCATATATGTTCACAAGCCGTTAAATACCAATAGCAGTTACATTATTTTAGACAATGTTAACGCTAACGAAATTGGCCAAACCAAGTTTGATGACAACTTCGATTGCAACACTATAGCCAATTAATCTAGCTACAATAGGGGTAGGGGTAAATGTTAAATTTTAAAACTGATTTTGTTAATTACTGCCCTTTTAAACCTAACCGCTAACCCCTAATTTGCTGTATCTTTGCATATAATATAGCTGGTAACAGCCCCGATAGCTATCAGGGTGAAAACCGGCAACTAACTAAGAGTAGGAGAGAGGCTATGGCAGAAAAAGAACCAGTATACGATGATAATAGTATCCGGTCGCTCGACTGGCGCGAACACATGCGCCTTCGTCCCGGTATGTACATAGGCAAACTAGGCGACGGGAGCAGCCCCGACGACGGTATCTACCTGTTGCTTAAAGAGGTTATCGATAACTGTATCGATGAGTTTGTAATGGGCCACGGTAAAAAAGTAGAAATTTCTATTAAAGATCGTACAGTTAAAATCCGCGACTATGGCCGCGGTATTCCTTTAGGTAAAGTGGTTGATGCGGTTTCTAAAATAAACACTGGCGCCAAGTACGATTCTGTTGCCTTTAAAAAATCTGTCGGCTTAAACGGCGTAGGTACCAAGGCGGTAAACGCCCTTTCCAGCTACTTCAAAGTAGAGTCGCACCGCGAAGGCCAGGTAAAACTGGCTGAATTTGAGCGGGGCTATGTTACGGTCGATAATCCTCCGGCACCTTTAGAAAAGCGCAATGGCACAGCTATTACGTTTATTCCTGATGAGCAGGTTTTTGGTAACTACCATTACCGCCACGAGTATGTGGAAAATATGATTTGGAACTACGCGTATCTTAACCCGGGACTGTCGTTACACTACAACGGCCAGGAATATAAGAGCGAGAATGGCCTTTTGGATTTGCTTCGAAACACCGTTAGCGGCGAGGTTTTATATCCAATCATCCACCTGCGTGGCTACGATATTGAAATTGCCTTTACCCATGGCCAGCAATATGGCGAGGAATACTACAGCTTTGTAAATGGCCAGCATACTACCCAGGGAGGAACGCACCAAAATGCACTACGCGAGGGTATTGTAAAAACGCTACGGGAGTTTTACAAGAAGGATTTTGAGGCATCAGATATCCGTACCTCAATTATAGCAGCAATAAGTATCAAAGTACAAGAGCCTGTTTTCGAAAGCCAGACCAAAACCAAACTGGGTTCGGTAAATATGGCCCCCGAAGGTGGCGTATCGCTCCGCAACTTTGTAATCGACTTTATTAAAGAGAACCTGGATAACTACCTTCACAAGAACGAAGAAACGTCTACAGCGCTCTTAACCAAGATTATAGCCAGCGAAAGAGAACGTAAAGAGCTTTCAGGCATCCGCAAAATAGCCCGCGAACGTGCCAAACGCGCCGCCGTGCATAACCGTAAGCTACGCGATTGCCGTATACATTACAATACTAACCACGACGACCGCTTAGAAACTACCTTGTTTATAACTGAGGGCGATTCAGCGTCAGGTTCTATTACAAAAGCCCGCAACGTGCAAACCCAGGCTGTTTTCAGCCTTAAAGGCAAGCCGCTAAACTGTTTTGGGTTAACCAAGAAGATTGTCTACGAGAACGAAGAGTTTAACCTGCTTCAAAACGCCCTTGATATTGAGGATGGCTTGGACAGTCTTCGTTACAATAATATAGTAATAGCAACCGATGCGGACGTTGATGGCATGCACATCCGCCTGCTAATGTTAACGTTTTTCTTACAGTTTTTCCCCGATTTAGTTAAAAATGGCCACTTGTATATCCTGCAAACACCATTATTCAGGGTACGTAACAAGCGCGATACTATTTATTGCTACAGCGATGAGGAACGACAGCAAGCTATTGCTAAGCTGGGCACAAATCCGGAGATAACCCGGTTTAAAGGTTTGGGCGAGATTTCTCCCGACGAGTTTAAAA
>CAMBQF010000084.1 GCA_945869825.1 Chitinophaga pinensis
AATACAATGGGGTAGTTGCAGGGTGTATAAGCCACTCCCGGCGATCCGCCGACACAACCCGGAAACCAATTGGCAGGGTCGCTCAGGTTACCTGCGGGGTCGGCAAGTTCCAGCGTAAAGCCAAGGCCATCGGCGGCGTTGCCCCAGCCGGCACTATCGCTATACGCCATGTTGCAAACGGGGTTATTCAGGTTATCAAATATGTTTATCTGGTCGCCACTGTTGCCAAGGCCAAAGTTAAAACCACCGCGCACGTTGGTAACCTGCGGGTATTGCTGCTGAAAAAGGAATAAATTCTCACACAGTACCAAATAGCCATTGGCAGGTATCGTAGTGTTTTGTGGTATGGTGTATGAGTCGATTATCTGGTTGTCCCTAAATATCCACCCGTCAACGTTTATGGGCTGTGCTGTGGTGTTGTGCAGCTCAAACCAATCGCCACTATTAAGGCCATTGTCGCTATGATAGTTTACCTCGCTTATCACAATGCCACCCCCTCCGTTTATACTTTGGTTAACCGTTTGGGCTTCGGAACTTAAAAAACTCAGGCAGAAAAAAGCGAACAGTAAATAGTTTTTCATCAAATAATATCGTTAGCAAAACAAATTTAGGCCTTTTAACATTTATTTAACATATAATGTTGTTTTGTTTTACCTTTTGATTTTTTGTAACTTTATATCAGCCACCAAAACAAAAGACTATGAAAAACGAGGACATTAAAATAATTGTAGTACCTACCGACTTTTCTGAAACCGCCGATGTTGCTATTAACCACGCCGTTAAGCTGGCTAAACTTTATGGGTCAGAAATACATTTGGTACACGTTTTAGAGGCATATACCGCCAACGTAAATATTCCTGAATTTAAAGAAGTAGATGCCGTAATTGTTAACCTATTTGAAAAAGTAGAACAAAAACTGCGCGCTTTTGGCGATAAACTTGGCCGCGAAAACAACATTAAAGTAGTTGTACACGCTGCTACGGGTAGCATAAAAGGCAAAGTGGTAAACTACGCTAAAAAAGTAGGTGCGGGCCTTATTGTTACCGGAACCCATGGCGCATCGGGCTTCCGCGAGTTTTTTATGGGCAGCAACTCCTACCGCATCGTATCAGAAGCGCCATGCCCTGTTATATCAGTAAACAGCCACCAGGCCGAACCTGAGTACAAAAAAATTGTATTACCTATTGATAGTTCACCCCCATCGCGCCAAAAAGTAGTATATGCGGTAGACCTTGCCAAACGCATGGGCGCCACTATTTACCTGGCAGAACTGGTTAGCAACCTTGACCCTAACGACAAAGCCAAGCTTAACCAAAAAGTAAAGCAGGTGCAAGAGTATTTAACCAAGCACGGTGTGGAGCATATTACCAAAGAAATAAAAGGCACCAACCTGGCATTGCTTACGCTGAACTTTGCAACGGCCGTTGATGCTGACCTTATTGTAATGATGACCGAACAAGAGCCTAACGTATCTGGCTTGTTTATGGGCCCCTTTGCACAGCAGGTGGTAAACCACAGCAACATACCGGTTATGAGCATACGGCCTGAAGAACACCCGGAAAATGTACATTTTTCAGGTAGCGGTGGGTATTAATATTGCTTAAGGATGATTCTTAGAATCTGACAGATTGATGGGGTTTTTAATCGTTTCAGGTGTCAGATTTTAATTTTCAGCCAAATTGTGTGCAAGCATACGCTTTTTAGTACGGTTTTTGCTGTAAGGTGTTTGTAAACCTTATCCTTACCATGACTGAAGAGTTTAATTACATTGTTTTAGCTGTGCCTTTTTTTGTACTGCTTATTCTACTTGAAATTTACGCTGCATACAAACGCAATATGAAGGGCTATTACCGCCTGCAAGACTCGCTTACAAGCCTTAGTATAGGCATTGGCGAACAGATAATTTCTGTTTTTAGCAAGGTGGGGGTGCTCTATTTATATACCTACATTTACGAGCATTCAGCTATTTTCCATTTTGAGTTTAATGTGGTTAACACCATTATACTACTCTTTCTTTTCGACTTTATTTTTTACTGGGCACACCGTTGGGGCCATGTGGTAAACTTTATGTGGGCCGGCCACGTGGTACACCACAGCAGCGAAGATTATAACCTTACCACCGCCCTGCGCCAGCCCTGGTTTTTTCAACTGGTTACCTTTAACCTGTTTTTGCCTTTGGCTGTTTTAGGTTTCGACCCTAAAATACTGGCTGCTGTGGCGGGTATAGATATTTTGTACCAATTCTGGATTCATACCCAGCTTATTGGCAAACTGGGCCCGCTGGAATGGGTATTGAATACCCCATCGCACCATCGCGTGCACCATGGGTCGAACCCGCAGTATATTGATAAAAACTACGGTGGCGTTTTTATTATTTGGGATAGGCTTTTTGGTACGTTTGAAGAAGAGAAAGAGCCTGTTGTGTATGGCATTACCACCCCGCTAAAAAGCTGGAACCCCGCCTGGGCCAATGTACATTACATTGTCGATTTATCTCACCAGGCAAAGCGTTGCAACACGTTTAGTGATAAGTTAAAAGTATGGGTTTCGCCCCCGGGCTGGCAACCAGAATACCTTGGCGGGCGCCAATACCCTAAGCCTGTAAGTGTAGCTACGTTTGAAAAATTTGATACACCAAAAACGAAAGAGCTGAGTGTTTATACCATTGTACAATTTAGCTTTTTAATGATGCTGGCTACCGGCTACCTGGCAATTGCCGACACCCTAAACCTTTGGATTAGCATAGCCTACGCGGTAAATATTTTTGTTACCCTGGTGGCTATTGGTGCTTTGTTCGAGAAAAAGAAGTGGGGTTATATAGCTGAATTTGTACGCTTATTTTCTTTACCCTGGCTGGCTTATTTATTGCCAATAAAAGACACTACCTGGTTAGCTGTAGCCGTTGGTGTAGGCGCTGTATTGTCTGCTGTCGGAATTATCTGGTTGCTCAAAATTAATAATAAAGAGCATGAAAAAGCAGAAGAAGTTGTTAAAGAAAGGGAGCAGGTTTCTGAAGCTGCTTAAACTACCACCTGCGTTTATTTTTAAACCCATGGTTGCCACCTTTGACTATTAACCATAAGCGTTAATTTTTATCTTTATTTATAATAGGAGAGAAAATTATCCTTGCTTTTTAATTTGCAAGTGCTTATTTTTCAAGAATATTGAGTTGTATATGTATAAGCTATCTGAAACAGAACGGATTGCCCTGGTTGCCGAAAACACTGATAATTTGGTGGTTATAACCGACACGGAAAGGAGAATTGTTTGGGTAAACCAGGCTTATACTATAATGACGGGCTACTCTTTAGAAGATGTTGTTGGGAAACAGGCCGGCTTTTTACAATTCAACAAAACCGACCAAAATACAGTTGAAGAAATACGCGAACGACTGGATAAGCACCTTCCGGTAGAACAAGAGCTGCTGAACCGCGCCAAAGACGGCCGCGAATACTGGGTTAAACTTAATATATCGCCCGTATACAAAGAAGACCGTTTTGTTGGCTTTATATCGGTAGAGCGCGATATTACCGAAGAGAAGAGCCTGGTAAGCAAGCTGGCACAATTGGAGTTAAATTACAGGGCTTTTTTTAACAGTTCGCAAGACCGGCTGATTTTTATAGACTGTAACTTTATCATTAAGTCGTTTAACACTTCTGCGGCTAAAAATTTTAAAAAGAACTTTAATATAGAATTAAAAGAAGGGGCCGATTTCCGCAATTATATAGCTACACCCGAGCAATACTATCTATTGGATAAAGGTATCATACCCGCCATGGGGGGCAACAATTTTGAGTTTGAAGCAGTTGCCAACATGCCCGATGGCGGCAGCCCGTGGTTTAAATTTAAGTGTGTGCCACTATATAACGAGGAAGACAAGATTATTGGCGTAGGTGTTAGTTGGTCTGATATTTCTAAAGAAAAGGGACTGCTAAAAGAACTGGAAGACGCCGCTATAAAATACAAGGCTATAATTGACAGTACCGAAGACCGCCATGTGCTTATTGACAAGAACAACAAGGTGTTAGCCTTTAACAAATCTGCACTTAAAAATCTGGCACATACCTTTGGGTTTGAAATGAAGGAGGGCGATGATTTTGTAGAGTACTTTAAAACACACGACCACGTTTTTCAACTAAGCACAGGTATAGAAAAGGCAATAGCTGGCGAGGTTTTTACCTACGAAAGCTGTGTGGAAGTGCCGGGCGAAAAAAGCCAGTGGCTGCGTATAGTATACCTGCCCGTTAAAAATAACGAGGATAAAGTTATAGGATCAACTATAAACTGGGTAGATATTTCGCCTCAAAAAGATGCAGAAGAAAAAATAAAAGAACACCTAAGGCAGCTGGAAGAATTCTCGCATATTACATCGCACAAGTTACGCCAGCCGCTGGCCAATATTATTGGCCTTACCAACCTTATATCAAACACAGAAACACCTTTAGACGAAAAGCTGCAGCTGGTAGATAAACTGAAAGCTGTTGCCGATGGGCTTGATAATGTTATTAAAGAAATGTCAGAGGCTGTGTCTGTAATATCGCTGGGCAAAAAACAGGTACCCGAACAGCAAAAGCCGGTATCGTCCAATTCTATTTATATTATTGATGATGACCCTGTAAATAACATTATTACCAAGCGCATGCTACAACGCAACCTTGGCAATGTAAATGTGCAGGAGTTTTTAGACCCCGGCGAAGCACTTCGTAATTTAACTAAAGGCAATGTACCCGATGTTATTTTGTTAGATATAAACATGTCGCCTATGGACGGATGGGGCTTTTTAAATGAGTTTGAAAAGCTAAATATGGGCGTAACCGTGGTTATGTGCTCATCATCTGTAGACCCGGCCGATTATACGCGGGCAAAAGAACACCCGCTGGTATCTGAGTTTTTATCAAAACCCCTCACAGCAGACCACATAAAAAACCTGCTTACGGTGTAGCCGCTAATTATCCTGTTAGCTTTGCTTTATTACCATTAAACAAGCGTACTTTGAATAGGGCACTTTGTTGTGATAACCCCCATCCTGTTTATTCCCAATAGACTAAATAAAGCGTCGGCTACTCCTCCCTGCCTGTTTTTTTTTGCTTTTTAGCAGCGGTGCTTTTACGCTGCTGGCGGGCATCTTTGCGGGCCATTTGTTTTTTCAGCCTTAGCTCATATCGCTCCAAAGCCTTTACCTCCCTGTTGTGTTTGGTGCGTATTTTTTTATTAAAGCGCAAAATATTTACGGTAAACGCCTTGCTACGCAAACGCAACAGCGTTTGGTTGGGTGTTTTTCTCCGCCTGGTTTCCGTTTCGGGCAACTCGCGGTTATTATCAACCTGTGCAGGCAATACTTGTATGTTTAAATACAAAAACAACACCGTAAGCTTGGCTAAAAATGCAGGTTTTTTTACACTTCCCCAGAGTTTAATCTTCACGTTATAAAGGTATTTATAATGCCCTACAATGGCAAACGCCGGTTAAATATTGCTATCTAACCGGCGTTTGTTCCTAACCAATCCTGAAACTAACTATAATAAAGCTCTTTTACTTGTTACAGCCCCTTGATGGTAATGGGGGTGTAGTATGCTTATACTCGCCCATGTGCTTGCCGTTGTTGCGGTGTTGCTTATGGTGGCCATGCCTTTTGCCTCTGTCGTTAAAAGCTGCTGGGCGTGGTTTTACGTTCATATTTTTATCGCCTTCCGCTGGTTTAACAGCACCTTTATTTAGCAACGATTTGTTTGTTTTGCCTGTTTTGCTGCGGTTGGCTATGTGTTTGCCCCCGGCTGCCTGTTTGCCTCCGTTTGCAGGTACTACGTATGTATGCTGCCCGTCTTTACCATCGTGTGCCGATGCCTGTTTTACCGGGGCTTGTTGGGCTTGTGCGTTTAAATAACCAAATACAGCTATTATAGACGCTAATGCTACTTTTTTCATGTTCCTGAATTTTAGCTTTCTTGCTAAAGGATATTTCAAATGGCGTGCCAAACTTTAGGGGGTGGGTTATTGGGTATAGGGATTGGGGCTGTTAGCCGCTGAAAAACAAGAAAAAAATAGCTCTTAAACAAGGGAGGTTGCCTTTTGCATTCCTTTTCCTATTTTAGCCACTTATCTATAACACAATGAGCAAATACATACTGGCGTTAGACCAAGGCACAACCTCATCCCGTTCTATTGTTTTTGATGCTAAAGGCCACATAGTTGCCATGGCGCAAAAGGAATTTACGCAACACTTTCCGAACAATGGCTGGGTAGAGCATAGTGCTGATGAGATATGGAAAAGCCAGCTACAAACAGCTTACGAGGCGCTGGTAAACGGCGGTATTAAAGCTAACGAGATTGCCGCCATAGGTATTACCAACCAGCGCGAAACAACCGTAGTGTGGAATAAAAACACAGGCAAAGCCGTGTATAACGCTATTGTATGGCAGGATAAACGCACATCGGCCTATTGCCAGGAACTTAAGGGCCGCGGCTTAGAGGAATATGTAAAAGACAATACCGGTTTGGTTATCGACTCGTACTTCTCGGGCACCAAGCTAAACTGGATACTGGAAAATGTAGACGGCGCAAGGGCGCAAGCCGAAGCAGGCGAGTTAATTTTTGGCACCATAGATACCTGGTTAATATGGAATTTAACCGGGGGCAAAGTACATGCAACCGACTATTCTAACGCATCGCGCACCATGCTGTACAACATAAAATCGTTGCAGTGGGATGATAATATGCTGGCTGAAATGAACGTACCCAAAGGCATGCTACCCGAGGTAAAAGACAGCAGCGGCGACTTTGGCAAAACCGATGCCCACCTGTTTAGCGGCATTGAAATACCTATTGCCGGCGCAGCCGGCGACCAACAGGCGGCGCTATTTGGGCAGGCTTGTTTTGAAAGCGGCACAGCCAAAAATACCTACGGCACAGGTTGCTTTATGCTGATGAACACCGGCACCACGCCTGTACGTTCTAAAAACGGCTTGCTTACCACCATTGCCTGGGGCCTTAACGGCACTGTTGAATATGCCTTAGAAGGCAGCGTATTTGTTGCCGGCGCGGCCATACAGTGGCTGCGCGATGGTTTGAAAATAGTAGATAGCGCACCCGATAGCGAGTATTTTGCTATGAAGGTTGACGATACTTCGGGCGTATATGTAGTGCCTGCATTTGTGGGCCTTGGCGCGCCGTATTGGGATATGGAAGCCCGTGGCGCCATGTTTGGCTTAACCCGCGGCACTAACAAATCTCACATTATACGCGCTACGTTAGAGAGCCTAGCCTATCAAACTAAAGACGTTTTAGTGGCCATGGAGAGTGATTCGGGCATCAGCCTAAAGACTCTTGGGGTAGATGGCGGTGCGTGCGCCAACAACATGCTAATGCAGTTTCAGGCCGATATTTTAGGCGCCAACGTGCAACGCCCAGCAGTAATTGAAACCACTGCGCTGGGCGCGGCTTATTTAGCCGGGTTGTTTGTAGGCCTATACAAGAAAGAAGACATTGCCAAAAACCGCACAGTAGATAAAACCTTCAACCCTGAAATGGAAGAGGCAACCCGTGCCAAGCTTTACAAAGGCTGGAAAAAAGCGGTAGAATGTACATTAGCTTTTAAGGATTAATTTTTACCTTTGTTCGTCTATGTCGAATTTTGTAATACGCGAATCATGTCCGGGCTGTGGCAATGTAAATTTTGAAGAAATTTATTCCGGCTCATTTACCGACAACCCGGTAAAAAAATACCTGCATGATTTTTATGACCCCCAAGGGGGAGTTGACTTTGAATATCTCGCCGGAGGCAACTACACGCTCTGCGAATGCAATAATTGCAGCCTTATTTTTCAAAAGGAAATATTGAATGATGAGGGAATGAAGTTGTTGTATGAAAAATGGATTGACCCTGAAAAAATTATTAGCCTGTTTGAGCAAACCTATCCGTTGAATTATTATACCGGCTATTTATCTGTTTCGTTCCAAATAACAAATTTCTTTAATCAAAAGCCCGCCTCGCTTCGTTTTTTTGACTTTGGAATGGGCTGGGGAAACTGGCTTTTGACAGCAAAAGCTTTGGGGGTTAATGTATTTGGGGCAGAGTTGTCTGAAGAGCGTGTTAAATACGCAAAGAAAAATGGCATAACGGCTATAACCTGGGACGAGATACCGGGCAGCAATTTTGACTATATAAACACCGACCAGGTATTTGAGCATCTGCCACAGCCACTCGAAACACTAAAACACTTAGCTTCGGGTTTGCGAAAAGGCGGTGTTGTGCGCATTTGCGTTCCTGATGGGAATGTAAATAAGGCGGTGTTATCTAAAATGGACTGGGAGGCCGCCAAGGGCACTTCCGATTCTTTAAATATTGTGGCTCCTTTAGAACATATAAACTGTTATACAACCCAAAGCCTGGTAAAAATGGCCAAAGAGGCCGGCTTAAACTGGGTATATATTCCTCACTATCCTAAACTGGTTATTGAAGAGGCACCTTTGTCTATAAGCGCAAAAATAAAATCGTCATTGCAATTGCCTAAGGATATTGCGAGAAAAGTATATAGAACGATACGGCCTTTAGATATTTCTACCATTGAAAGCCCGCAAGGTACCAACCTTTTTTTTATAAAGCCCTAATTCTTCATTAGCGCGTATTGCAGCAGGTTAGCACCCATTTTTAGGGCTTTTTGGCGTGCGGCATCGCTGTCTTTGTGCACTTCAAAATCTTCCCAGCCATCGCCAAGGTCGGTTTCAAAGCTATAGAAAACCACCAGGCGTCCTTCCCATATCAAGCCAAAGCCCTGTGCGGGTTTTTCGTCATGCTCGTGTATTTTGGGTAATCCTGTGGCAAAATCAAATTTTTGGTGGTAAATAGGGTGCGCAAAAGGCAGCTCAACCAAATCAAGTTCAGGAAATACTTTCTTCAACTGCGGGCGGATGAATTTATCCATCCCATAGTTATCATCAATATGTAAAAAACCGCCGCCAATAAGGTAGTTGCGAAGGTTCTTGGCTTCCTGGTCGTTAAATACCACATTGCCGTGGCCTGTCATGTGCACAAAGGGGTAGTTAAACAAATCGGTGCTGCCTACATCAACCGTAGCGGGTTCGGGGTTTATGCTGGTACCCAGGTTGTTATTGGCAAACTCTACCAGGTTGGGTAACGATGTTGGGTTAGCATACCAGTCTCCCCCACCCGAGTATTTCAACAGCGCAATTTGGTAAGTATAGGGTGGCTTTGGCATAAACGATGCCAATGCAATAAACAGGATTAACAGTACAATTACTCTCTTCATTTCAACACTACTGATTTACAAAATTAAATACCGAAGCTACAAAAATACCCGCAGTTTCAGTCCGCAGGCGTGTTTCGCCCAACGTAATGGGTTCAAAACCGGCCTTAATGGCCTGTTCAACCTCTGCGGGGGTAAAGTCGCCTTCGGGACCTATTAAAACGAGTATATCGGTGCCCGGGGTTACAACATCTTTCAATTCTTTTTTATCCCCATCATCGCACCAGGCAATGTATTTGCGCTGGGGCAGGGTAGGAGAACCAACAAATTTTGCAAAGGGGGTTAACGGCTCAAACACCGGCATCCATGCCTTTAGCGATTGTTTGGCTGCCGATACAATCACCTTTTCCAGCCTGTCTTCGCGTATCTGGCGGCGTTCAGAGCGGTCGCAAACCAAGGGAGTAATAATGGCTATGCCTGTTTCGGTAGCTTTCTCCAGAAAAAACTCAAATCGCTCTATACTTTTGGTGGGCGCCATGGCAATGTGCAGGTGGGCTTTAGGTGCTGTTTGTTCTTGTTTTGCGGTAATTAATAATCCCGCTTTTTTACCTGTTGTGCTGGTTATTTCGGCATTATAAAAAGCCCCTTTGCCATCGCTAAGCCTAACGGCATCGCCCACTTTAAGGCGCAGCACCTTAAGCGCATGGTGGCTTTCTTCTTCGTTAAGTTCGGCTGTGCTGCCGTTAATATGAGGTTCGTAAAACAAATGCATAGTGTTTTAACCGCGGCTTTTCAATATTTTTGTTGATACTGTTATCATTCTATCGTATATGAAAAAGCTATTCCTGATGGTTTTACCGGTGGTGTGCGGCCTTACTGTGCTTAGCGCCCAATCAACCTATTGCAAAAATCAAAACCCCGGCCCCGGTATTCAGGCGTCTGTAAACGATATGCGAAGCGATAGTATTGATATTATAAAAACCACCATTAACCTTACCATTACCGACTTTGCAAACCAGCAAATAAGCGGTAACGCAGCAATAGATTTTAAAGCAAAGGTAAACGGAATTAACATTCTTCGCCTTGATTTATTGTCTTTAACGGTAGACTCTGTTTTGATTGACGGTAACGCATTGACTTTTGACCATATAGCTGAGATTATACGCATACAACTGCCAACAACGTATAATGCCCAACAAGGGGCTTCCGCTGTTGTTTATTACCACGGGGCGCCCGTTACCGACCCGTCGGGCTACGGTGGTTTCGATTTTTCGGGCCAGTATGCCTACTCTATAGGTGTCGGTTTTGAGGCTATTCCCCACAATTTTGGCCGTTGCTGGTACCCTTGTTTTGATAATTTTGTAGAACGCTGTTTGTTTGATTTCAACATTACCACCTCAACCGCCAACAGCGGCATTTGTAACGGAACGTTGCAAAGTGTAACCGACAACGGTAATGGCACCCGTACCTTCTTTTGGTCGCTGGCAAATGAAATACCCAGCTACCTGTCGTGCGTTGCTGTTGCGCCATATGCTACTATACAAAACAGCTTTCCCTCTATTGCCGGCGGAGAAATTCCAGTGCTAATGCATTGTCTTGTCACCGATACCACAAAACTTAAAAACTCTTTTACCAATTTAGATGTTGCTTTTTCAACCTTTGAAGACCGTTTTGGCCCTTACCGCTGGGAACGCGTAGGTTATGTGCTTGTGCCTTTTCAGGCGGGCGCTATGGAGCATGCCACCTGCATATCGTACCCCACCTTTTTGGTAAACGGGCAAACAACCTACGAAAGCACAATGGCGCACGAGCTGGCACATATGTGGTTTGGTAATCTGGTTACATGCGACAAGGCTGAAGAGATGTACCTGAACGAGGGGTTTGCAGATTACTGTCAATATGTTTTTTATGAGGGGCTGATTGGGTATAACCGCTACATAGGCGAGATACGCAATAACCACCGGAAGGTGCTAAACTTTACCCGTGCTTTAGATGGCGATTTTTATGCTATTGCTAATGTTGCACAAACTGTTACCTATGGTTCTACTACCTACGAGAAAGGGGCCGACGTTATACACACCCTACGCAGCTACATGGGCGACAGCCTGTTTTTTGGCGGGTTAAAATACTATCTGGATAACAACCTGTACGAAGATGTAAACTCGGACACCCTGCAACGAGATTTAGAAGATTTTTCGGGCTTAAACCTTAACGACTTTTTTACTGATTGGGTTCACCAGCCTGGCTTTCCGCATTTTGCGGTAGACTCTTTTACTGTTGCTCCCAGTGGGCTAAACTATACTGTTACTGCCTATATTCGCCAAAAGCTGCACCACGCCAATACATTTGCAAACAATGTGCCGTTTACCATCACCTTCCGCGGGGCGGGCTGGGAGACCAATACTCAAAACGCTTTGGTATCGGGCGAGTTTACTACCCTTACGTTTACTGTTCCGTTTATACCGGTAATGGCCAACCTGAATACCGACGACCGTATTAGCCATGCCGTTACTACCGAGTCGAAGGTATTAAAAACTACTGGCAACGTATCTATGGCTAATGGTTTTGTATCGATAAACCCTACTACCATTACCGACTCTGTTTTTGTGTATGTTGAGCATAACTGGGTGGCTGCTGATAATAATGTGGAGAATACCGACAATGTGATTGTGTCGCCCGACCGTTTTTGGAAAATAAGCGGTATTGCCCCGCCCAACTTTGCAGCCAAAGCCACCTTTAGCTACAACGGCCGCACCACCAGCGCTACAACCGGCTGGCTAGACCATGGCCTGATTACCGGCACCGAAGACAGCCTAATTTTGCTTTACAGGCCTAACTGCTCGTACCCCTGGAAAAAGTTTGGCCCGGCCACTAAAAACACCCAGGGCAACACAACCGATAAAATAGGCCGTTTTGATGTTGACACCTTTAAGTTTGGAGAATATTGCTTTGGCAGGGGAGACGCTGCCGTAAATGTGGCTGAAAATGCGTTTAAGGCTAATAAGCTGGTGGTATACCCTAACCCCGCCACATCGGTTTTAACTATCCAGTCTGATTTAGTGTTTGAACAAGGCGCTGAAGTAACCATCATAAACGCTATGGGTACCCTTGTTAAAACCCTAACGGTACCAGAAGTTACCGACCGTTTCCAAATCAACCTGAACAACCTGCCGGCTGGTGTTTACTATCTGCGCAGCGGAACCAGTTATGCGTGGTTTGTGGTGATGTAGTAGTTATAAACCCTGCGCCCTGTTATTCTCTTTATACCAATGGTTGAGTTGGCGTGCGCTCTTGCTTTTCTGCGCTTTGGTAGGCTCGCGTTTACAATCCCATTTAGGCCTACACGATGTGGCAAGTACTACAAGAAAGAGGATTGTTAAGGCTAGTTTCATCGGTATAGCTATGCTTATTCTTCCTCCCTTTTCAATAGGGAATACCCATTGCTGGTTTTATCAAATTTAGTGTCCCTGGAAGCAAAACCCATCATCAGTTCCATGGTGTTTTTATCTATCAGGTTGATGATGCACATACGGCGGCTTTCCTCTTTCCCGGTTGCCTTTTCAACCAACACCAAATCCAGCCACATGGGCGATTTGTCGGCGTTGAGTTCGTATTTCATCTGCATTTCTTTGCCGTCTTCGCGCAAAAACCTTTCGCCACCAGCTTCTTTATCGCCATTTACAAAATATGCATAGCCCTCTTTATCCAGCCTTAGGCCATTTACCTTGTCTTTTTGGTCTAACCACTTGCCGCTAAGGTCTGGTTTTGATGAACAAGCTGTGAACAACACAACAATTGCTACGATAAAAAACGCCCTGTGTATTATTTTGTTATAGAAAAGCATATGCAAATATCTATTTCTTTTCGTGTTTCCGTTTGTATATCCTGAATTCTTTTTGGCATGTAGCGCACTTAACTACGGCTGCAAATTTTGGAGAGCCTGAACCAGTTGTACTACCGCCGCCCCTAATAGGCCAACTGTAGGCATTGGGTATTGTATCAGGTATAGTAATTCCCTTGTGTCCCCATCCATATTTGATTGGTATAAGCGCTTTACTCATCCGCTTTTTGTGCTTCTCGCAAGTCCGATAATCTTCTATAAATTCCGCTTTTGTAAGCCCGTCTTCTTTGTATCCCGATTCGTCGTAGTTTTCATAAAA
>CAMBQF010000085.1 GCA_945869825.1 Chitinophaga pinensis
GTATTTATACGTAAGGTCGGAGAGCTGGCCAATAATTAAAGCTACGGTAGCTTGGTCTGATGAAGGGAATATAACCAGGTTTTCATCGGTAGTAGAAAAAAGGCTTTCGGGCACCTTGCCACCTACTGAAATGGTTTGCTCTTTAAAAGTATGCCCGCTGGCAGCCATGTTATTAGATAGGCGATCTTTATAAAGCACCATAGTACCAATATCTTTAGGGTTGTTGGTTGATAGCAGTATTACATTGTGCTTGCCATAGATATTAGAAATAAAGCGAGCGCATTGGTCGACAATGGTTATGGCAGTTGGGGTTACTTTATGTGCCATAGGAGCACCTTCTACAACCTTAAACGTTTGCGAAAAAGGAGATACACATACAACACTATCGGCAACCAACTTGCTTGTTACCCGCTGAAAGCCTGAGGCAAAAAGTGGACCTATAACCAAATCCAGGGATTTGATGTCTTTCTTTTGGAGGATATAATTAATGTATACTGAGTCGTTCTTGGTATCGTATACATGAACAATAAGCTTAACAGAATCGCTTTTAAAATCTTCTGCGGCCAGCAAGGCACCCTCGTAAAATTCCAGCGCTACCGAGGTAGTTGATTTT
Source organism: Chitinophaga pinensis (assembly GCA_945869825.1). Lineage (GTDB taxonomy): Bacteria > Bacteroidota > Bacteroidia > CAMBQF01 > CAMBQF01 > CAMBQF01. Next base: position 614 of record CAMBQF010000085.1, read on the forward strand.
CCTCCTTTGGATGAGTCAGCATCAAGCGGGAGAAAAAGGCCAATATTATACTCGCTCTTTTTAAGAGTGTTTCTTTTGCATTTTGCGCGAAGCGAAGCCATCATAGCGGTATCGTTAACAGCCAGCGACGGGGGAATAGCAGGTGTGGTTTTGACTATAGCCTGCACTGTGTTTTTAATAGGAGTTGTGGTAATTAACTTTTTAGCAGGGATTTTGATTGTTTCGCCAATTTTAAGCCCACCCGTTTTTACCAGCGGATTGGCATCGGTAATATCACCAACTGTAACATTGTAGGCTTTGGCAACGGAATAGACCGTTTGGCCGGCCTTTGGGGTAAATAAGTAGTAGCTGATGCCGCTAAGGGTAATAGATTTTGTTGTGTCTTTAACAACAGGCACGGGTTGTGCCATGGCAGCGCAAAGCGAGCCAAAGGCAAAGAATAATACTATTAGCCTTTTGCAAAACATTCTTCAAGTATAGTGAAATTTTATTAATAAGCTAACGACCTAATTAGGTGAATGAGCGAATTGTGGAATGTGTTGAATAAGTGAGGGTAATACTATAGATTGTGTTCTAATGAATAATGATAGAAACAAAAAATCCCCCAACAGAATGAAGGGGGATCTTTAAAAAAATATGTTATTCTTATTTAAGTGTTGTGGCTTTGTTAAGCTTTTCAAGGTCGTATTTTTTTACCAACTTTTTGTACCCATCGCCATCTAGGCAGCCAAAGGTTTTGTCGCCGCGCTTAACATCCATAGTTGTAAATTTAACGTAGGCATTGTCCAGCATTATTTGAACAAACGAGTAGCCATTGGTTTTGTACAAAAAGCCATTGTATTTATCGTTTAGCTTGATAGAAGAAACCTTAACCGTTGGGTTGCCTTTTGTAATGGTTTCGCTATTGTTCATATAATAACGGATAGAGTAGAACTGTGAAGTATCGGTTGAAGCTTCGATGGTAAGCAGCTGGTTATTAGCTGTATGGTTGTATGTGCGTACTGCACCTAAGCCAAGACCACGGTAAGGGGTTGCTTGGCCTTGCGATAGTTTAAAGGAATCTATCTGAGCCGGGAATATGGCATCAGAAAAAATTTGTTTAGTAATGGTTTCCTGTAGCGACTTAGAAAAATCGAACATTTCAGCCATTTTTTTAGCTGTCATGACAGTGTCGCTTGGTTTAGACCCTTTAAGGTCTTTAACCTTGGCATCTAATAAATCAACAAAAGGCTTTGTGTGATACTGCTGTGCTGCAGCGCTAAAGCCAATGGCTGAGAAAATGATTGTTGAAAGGAGTAAAACTGACTTCTTCATGGGCTTTAAAAATTTTAATGTTAATTATTAAGGGGTTATTAGTTTAACGGCGGTTTAAACGATGTTAGTATTACAGGGTTACAAAATTACCCTAAAGCCTTTTATCATAAGGGCCGAAATATTAAAGACCTTTTCTTCAAACGTATAATCTTCTTTGTTGGTAAGGGCTTCGTAAGCATCAACAGATAAAAGGATATCGCCAGCATTGGCAAAGTCTTCGCCCAGCTTAGATGCCTTGTTAACAGCATCACCAAAAAAGTCTTCACCTTTTATTAAAAGTATTTTGCCATACCCTATACCAATACCAACTGCAATGTCTTTATCCTCATCGGTCAGGATATTCATGGCATTGATTGCCAGGTTTATTGCTATAGATGCTTCAACCGCTTTTTTAACACTTTCAAACGTAGCATACACATTATCGGCTTCAAACTTTATAATGGTGCCTTTGTATTTCTCTATAATAGGTTGAACTGCCAATTGCATTTTGCGCACCATACTAAGGTAATGGATGATGCCTTTTTCTTGCACCGTTTGGGTAAAGCCACTCATATCCAGCACAAAGACGGTGGTGGTAGCTTCAAATTTTTGCCAGATTTCGGTTTCAATTAACGATAGATCGTCCTCGTCGGCTAAATTATATTTGTCTAATAGCGAAACAAGCTTTACCATACTGTATTTAATTTGGGGCAAAGCTAATATAAAAATGGTCAATTTGTAAAGCTGTTTTAACTGCACCACCCCAACCCCTTTCTACCAACAAGGAAGATCAATATGAATTTATAAAAGCTCGTACTTGATACCGCCCATATTGTATGTAAGCTATTAGTGGCTAAAGTCCCGCCCTACTTTTAAACAGAAATTATTGGAATTATACTTCGACTAAGGTGAAGGCTTTGGCGGTTTCAAGGCATTTGCCAAAGAAATCGAAGGCGCTTCGGCCACCAGCTAAAATAGCTTCGTTGTTGTTAAGACGCGGAGCTGATGACTCCATGGCTATGATGAAGTTCTTCCACATATTGCCTACATTATCGCCATAGCAGCCGTAAAAGTTATAGGCTTTAACAGTTTCAAGATTTTTGTTTTTTGCCAGTGCACGGGCAATAACAGCTCCACCAAGGGTAGAACCCTCTGCTACATATAAATAGCCCAGAGCTATTTCTGCCGATGGCATTTGTGCGTAAAATGTATCTACACCATCAACATCAACTCCTAAGTGGGAAAGATCGGCTTTTAACAAAGCTGTTTTTCGGCGCGCAGCAATCTCAAAGCGGTCGGCCATATCTATGCTTTCCAAAAGTGGGTAAGCAACATCTTCAACCGCCTTATTAAATATATAATTGGCAACAATAATTGTAGTGTATTGCTTTAAGTTTAGGCTACCATCCATTATGTTTGATGAGTATGAAACCTCTTCTACCTGGTTGTGAGCCTCTTTGGTTTGCTCCTTTAACGCTTGCATTATCATAGTGAGTGTATTTTAGTTGAAGCAAAAGTAATAATTTGTTTTTATTTAGACTAATTCCAAATAAAATATTTTAAATTTAAAATTAACAATGGGGTGTTTAGAGTAATGTGGCGGGTAGCCTTACTAACCAATGGATTGACTATATTTGCATCCTTAATTTTAAAAACAGATGATTAACATTACCCTGCCCGATGGAAGTGTTCGCCAATATGAAAAAGGCAGCACCGCCATGCAAATAGCGGCAAGCATTAGCGAAGGATTAGCGCGAAACGTATTAGCTGCAAAAGTTAACGGCAAAGTGCAAGATGCATCTATGCCAATAAATGACGATGCTACGCTGAGCCTACTTACGTGGAATGACGATGAGGGTAAGTCTACATTCTGGCACTCATCTGCCCACTTACTGGCCGAGGCTTTGGAAACTATTTACCCTGGAGTGAAGTTTGGTATTGGCCCACCTATAGAGACCGGTTTTTACTACGATATTGACCTTGGGGGACAGAAGCTGAACGACGAAAACTTTAAGCAGATTGAAGAGAAGATGTTGGAGCTGGCAAGGCAAAAGAACACTTTTGTGCGCACAGAAGTATCTAAGGCTGATGCCATAAAATACTTTACAGACAAGAACGATGAATATAAGTTGGACCTGCTTGAAGGTCTGGAAGATGGAAGCATTACCTTTTACCAGCAAGGAAACTTTACCGATTTATGCCGCGGACCACATATTCCCGACACTGGCTTTATAAAAGCAGCTAAGGTGATGAGCATTGCCGGTGCTTACTGGCGTGGCGATGAGAAGAACAAGCAGCTTACCCGCGTTTATGCTGTTACCTTCCCAAAACAAAAAGACCTTTCCGATTACCTAACCCTGTTGGAAGAAGCTAAAAAGCGTGACCACAGGAAGCTGGGTAAGGAGTTGGAACTCTTCACCTTCTCGGACAAGGTAGGGCAGGGGCTACCCTTGTGGTTGCCTAAAGGAGCTGCTTTGCGTGAGCGCCTAGAGAACTTTTTGAAGAAAGCCCAGCTAAAGGCAGGCTACCTGCCGGTTATAACCCCGCACATTGGCAATAAAGAGTTATACATAACATCTGGCCATTACGAGAAATACGGAGCAGATTCTTTTCAGCCAATAAAAACCCCGCATGAGGGAGAGGAGTTTTTTTTAAAACCGATGAACTGCCCCCACCACTGCGAGATATACAAAAGTAAACCCCGATCGTACAAAGACTTACCAGTGCGCTTTGCCGAATTTGGTACCGTATATCGTTATGAGCAGGCAGGCGAGTTGCACGGATTGACCCGTGTGCGCGGATTTACGCAGGATGACGCTCACTTATTTTGCCGCCCCGACCAGGTTAAAGAAGAATTTATAAAAGTTATAGACCTTGTACTATATGTTTTTAAAACCCTTGATTTTCAAGACTACACAGCTCAAATATCGTTGCGCGATAAAGAAAACCGAGCTAAATATATTGGTAGCGATGAGAATTGGGAAAAGGCCGAACAAGCCATAATTGAGGCAGCAGCAGAACGCAATTTGCGAACAGTTGTAGAATACGGAGAAGCAGCGTTTTACGGCCCTAAACTTGACTTTATGGTTAAAGACGCGATTGGTCGTAAATGGCAGTTGGGTACTATACAGGTAGATTATAATTTACCAGAGCGTTTTGAGCTTGAATACAAGGGTAGCGACAACCAGATGCACAGGCCGGTAATGATACACAGAGCGCCATTTGGATCGATGGAGAGGTTTGTAGCTGTATTGACAGAGCATTGCGCAGGAAGCTACCCGTTGTGGTTAACACCCGACCAGGTTATCCTTTTACCGATTAGCGAAAACTATACTGAATACGCAAAAAATGTTGCTCGATTGCTAAATAATTCCGATATTCGCGCCTTTGTTGATGAGAGGAACGAAACGGCCGGAAAGAAAATCAGAGAAGCCGAGCTAAAAAAAGTGCCTTATATGTTGATTGTAGGCGAAAAAGAGCAAGAGTCAAAAACCTTATCGGTGCGCCAGCATGGCGGTAACGATTTAGGTGTAATGAGTACTGAAGATTTTGTAAAGCACATAACAACAGAAGTGAACGAGCAATTGAATAAAAACGAGTATTAACTAAAACTTAAATACAATAGCAACCCCCTTTTCACCAAGACCCAAACCCCCTTACCAAGGCAACCGCCCGCGCCCTGGACAAAAAAAGGAGGACGCTCACCGTATCAATGATAAGATACGTGGAGTTAATGAAGTTAGGGTAGTAGGCGAAGACATTGAAGCTCAGGTGGTTTCTTTGGCAGAAGCCCTACGTTTAGCAGAAGAAGCAGGCTTAGATCTTGTGGAGATATCGCCAGGGGCGGTGCCACCTGTTTGCCGTATAATTGACTACAAAAAGTTTCTTTACGAACAAAAGAAGAAACAGAAAGAGTTGAAAGCTAAGGCTGCCAAGGTTGTTGTTAAAGAAATACGTTTTGGCCCAAATACTGATGACCATGACTTTGAATTTAAACTTAACCATGCAATTAAGTTTTTAGGAGAGGGGTCAAAAGTTAAAGCTTACGTGTTTTTCAAAGGACGTTCTATTGTGTTTAAAGAGCGTGGTGAGGAGTTATTACTGCGTTTTGCTGATAAGCTTGAAGATTATGGCAAGCCTGAAGCTCTACCACAATTGGAAGGTAAACGCATGCAGATAATGCTTGCACCAAGGAAAAAAGCGAAGTAGTTGACGACTGATAACTAACAATTAAAAGTTAAAAGTTAAATGTTAACAATTATAACAGCCAGCAACAGTAAGCTGGCAACTGATAAGATTAGTTGAACCCTAATATAAAAGAAGAGCAATGCCTAAGATGAAAACAAACTCGAGCGCAAAGAAACGTTTTACGTTTACAGGCTCGGGTAAAATCAAACGCAAGCACGCCTTCAAAAGTCACATTTTGACCAAGAAGAGCACCAAGCGTAAACGCAACCTAACCAAGTCAGGTTTAGTATCTGACGGCGACTTAGGTAATGTTAAGTTTATGCTAACCGTAGGTAAATAATTTACCTGCGAGGTTTACAAATTAATGTTTAACCCGGAGTTTGAGCCAAAGCGTATTGCCTAAAGCGATACCGCCAAACACCAAAAAACGAAAGAAATGCCAAGATCAGTCAATGCAGTAGCCAGCAGGGCTAAACGCAAAAAAATGCTGAAGCTTACCAAAGGTAACTTCGGTTCTCGTAAAAACGTATGGACAGTAGCCAAGAACACCCTTGAAAAAGGCTTAGGTTATGCGTACCGCGACCGCCGTCAAAAGAAACGTAATTTCCGCGCTTTGTGGATTCAACGTATCAACGCCGGCACCCGCCAGTATGGTATGTCATACTCACAATTCATTGGAAAGTTAGCCGCAGCACAAATCGATATTAACCGTAAGGTTTTAGCAGATTTAGCGATGAACCACCCAGAGGCGTTTAAAGCCATAGTAGACAAAGTAAAGTAATAACACAAGGTTCAACTTTTTAAAAAACCCGCCTATAAGGCGGGTTTTTTGTTTATAACTTATCAATATGCAATAAATTCAATATATTTGAGTGTGTAGTGGATGTTGAAATATAATTTTCGATATATTGTATCTGTAAAAATATGGTGTTATTTTTGCTGCAGTGGTACACTAAACTATTCGAGGTAGAAATGAAAAACGAAAAGGCGGAAATTATTTGTATTGTGGATGATGATGAGGTATATCAGTTTTCTGTAACCCGCACCATAAAGGCCGCTAACATAGTTAAGAAAATTTTGATTTTTTCGGATGGGGAGGAAGTGTTTGAGTTTTTGCAAGACAACATATCTAAAAAAGAAGAGCTGCCTGATATTATTTTCCTTGATATAAACATGCCGTATATGGACGGCTGGGAGTTTTTGGATTACTACACCAAGATAAAACCTAACCTGCCTAAAAAAATTACTGTGTACTTGGTTAGTTCATCCGTATCTGAAAAAGACCAGGTAAAGGCGCAAGCTATTTCTGACGTTAGCGACTATATTGTAAAGCCTATTACCATAGAAGACTTTAGGACTGCTATTGAGAAGTATTAGTTGCGATCTGAAATCTGACAACTCAAATCTGAAAGTTTATTATTACCTCTTTGACAATACGTAGCCCTGCATATAGAGGCTGGTTTTGGCCGGGATGATGTTTGCTGTGATGGTTACCGACTTTGACGATTGGTGCTTACCCTTTGCTTGCCCGCTAGTGTTAAATACTACCACGATGGTACCGGTTGCGCCCGGTTTAACAGGCCCCTTGGGTAGGGTAGGTACCATACAATCGCACGAGGCATCTACTTCTTTTATCACAAAATCGTATTTGCCGGTGTTTTTAAAGGTGAAGGTGTGGGTAATGTTTTTGCCCTCTTTTACGGTGCCAAAGTTATAGTCGGTGTTATCAAAGGCAATAGTCGTAATGGCTGTTTGTGCAGCAACCAACTGCGATAGTATCATTACAACTATGCCAACAGCCACCCTCATATTACTTCATTTTCTCCAACACCTCTATAGCAGCTTTGGGCAGTTCTGTACCCGGGCCAAAGATTAGTGTAACGCCTTGTTTATAAAGGTAGTCAAAATCCTGTTCAGGAATAACACCGCCGGCTACTACTAAAATATCCTCGCGACCATAGTTTTTAAGCTCGGCAATAAGCTGGGGTATTAGCGTTTTATGCCCCGCCGCTAATGACGATACACCAACAATGTGCACATCATTCTCAACGGCCTGCTTGGCTGCCTCTGCCGGGGTTTGAAATAGTGGGCCAATGTCTACATCAAAGCCCATATCGGCAAAGCCGGTGGCTATAACTTTAGCGCCACGGTCGTGCCCGTCTTGTCCCATTTTAGCAATAAGGATGCGGGGACGACGGCCATTGGCGTTAGCAAATTTATCGGCCAGCTTTAGGGCCTTTGTAAAGTTTGTATTGTTTGGCATTTCTGACGAATATACACCCGAGATAGAGCGGATGACGGCTTTATAGCGGCCAAAAACCAGCTCGCAGGCGGAAGATATTTCTCCTAAGGTAGCCCGTTTGGCAGCGGCATCAACTGCCAGTTCAAGCAGGTTGCCTTTGCCGGTTTCGGCACACTTAGCAATAGCGGTAAGTGATTTTTCAACAGCCTTATTATCACGCTCTTTCTTAGTTTTATTTAACCTTTCTATTTGGCTCTTGCGTACCTTTTGGTTATCAACCTCGAGGATGGCCATAGGCTCTTCTTTGTCCAGCTTAAACTCATTAACCCCAACAATAATATCGCGGCCACCATCAATTTTAGCCTGGCGGCGGGCAGCGGCTTCTTCTATCTTCATTTTAGGGAAGCCCGACTCTATAGCCTTGGTCATACCGCCTAAGCTCTCCACTTCCTCAATCAACGTCCAGACCTTTTCTACCAACTGGTTGGTAAGCCATTCAACATAATAAGAACCTGCGTAAGGATCGACAGCGCGGGTGATGTTGGTTTCTTCCTGAAGGTATAACTGTGTGTTACGGGCTATGCGTGCTGAAAAATCGGTAGGAAGGGCAATGGCCTCGTCTAACGAATTGGTGTGCAGCGACTGTGTGCCGCCCAGTGCTGCCGACATGGCCTCTATACACGTACGTACCACATTATTATAAGGGTCTTGCCGTGTTAAACTCCAACCCGATGTTTGGCAGTGCGTACGCAGCGCCATCGATTTCTCGTTTTTAGGGTTGAACTGCTTAACAATCTTAGCCCATAGCAAGCGACCTGCACGCATTTTGGCGACCTCCATAAAATGGTTCATGCCTATGCCCCAAAAGAACGATAGGCGTGGGGCAAAGTCATCAATATCCAAGCCTGCTTCTATACCGGTACGCAGGTATTCCCAGCCATCGGCAAGAGTGTAAGCCAGTTCAATATCAGCGCCGGCACCGGCCTCGTGTATATGGTAGCCCGATATACTAATCGAGTTAAACTTAGGCATGTTTTTAGATGTGTACTTAAATATATCGCCCACAATGCGCATAGATGCTGCGGGTGGATATATGTAAGTATTACGCACCATAAACTCCTTCAAAATATCATTCTGTATGGTGCCGCTCAACTTGTCAAGCCCTACGCCCTGCTCTTGCGCAGCCACAATATAAAAGGCCATAATGGGTAATACCGCCCCGTTCATGGTCATAGATACCGACATTTCATCCAGCGGGATGCTGTCAAACAGTATCTTCATATCCTCCACACTATCAATAGCAACGCCGGCTTTGCCAACATCGCCTACCACACGCTCGTGGTCGCTATCGTACCCACGATGGGTAGCCAGGTCAAACGCTACCGATAAGCCCTTTTGCCCAGCAGCCAGGTTTTTACGGTAAAAGTTGTTACTCTCTTCAGCCGTAGAAAACCCCGCATACTGGCGTATAGTCCAGGGGCGTACTGCATACATACTGGCATACGGCCCACGCAAATAGGGGGTAAGCCCCGCGGTAGACCCCAGGTGTTTCAATCCTTTCAGGTCGGCGGCAGAGTAGGTGTTCTTCTGCTCAATATCTTCGTTGCCCTGCCATTTTTTGGCTTTTACCTTGCCTTGCTTGGCAGGCTTAATAGTCAGGGGTATGTTGGTAAAATCAGGTTTCATATGATATAAGACAAAAGTAATTATTTTAAGGCGACTTCTTTCAGTTAGCTATTAACATGTTATCGTGATAAAATAAAAACCATACTAAAACGTTATTTTTCTAAATTCGCAGCTTAACTTAATTGGATAAACTAGGTAGAATGAACAACTACAAACTTTTAAACAACATTTTCGGTTGGCTGGCTTTTGCTATTGCTACCACCGTGTATCTTGTTACAATGGAACCTACAGGCAGCTTTTGGGACTGTGGGGAGTTTATATCGGCAGCGCTTAAGCTGGAAGTAGGCCACCCCCCGGGGGCGCCTATGTTTATGCTTATGGGCCGCATTGCCACCTTGTTTGGCAACAGTGCCGACCCTGCCAGCTACGCACGCATGGTTAACGCTCTATCAGGTATTTGCAGCGGCTTTACCATTTTATTCCTGTTTTGGACTATTACGGCAATGGCTAAAAAGCTGTTTACCGAAGGCAATAAAGAGCAACTTACCCAGGGTAATATATTCGCCATTATGGGTGCAGGTTTGGTAGGCGCTTTGTGCTATACTTTTTCTGATACTTTTTGGTTTTCGGCTGTAGAGGGCGAGGTTTACGCCACATCATCAATGTTTACCGCACTTACCGTATGGCTTATAATGAAATGGGACGAGCGTGTTGCCGAAGGCGATGCCCGAGCAGACCGCTACCTTGTGCTTATAGCCTATGTTGTTGGTATTGCTATCGGGGTCCATTTACTTAACTTACTATGTATCCCTGCTATTGCTTACATTTATTACTTCCGTAAATATAAAACCACTACCCAAAAGGGCTTTATAGTAGCCGGTATTGTTGGCTTTTTGTTACTGATGTTTGTTCAGTACGGTATTATCCCGGGCTTTATCAGCCTAGCCGCCTTCTTTGAGAAAGGATTTGTTAATACCCTTAAAATGCCGTTTGACTCGGGTATGACTTTTTACCTGTTGCTACTTGCGGGCTTATTAACCTTTGGTTTGATATACACTAAACGCAAAGGTTTGGTTAACTGGAATACCGTTATCCTTTCGCTTACCGTTATTATGATAGGTTACTCTTCTTATGCAGTAATCCTTATACGTTCTAACGCTAAAACACCAATGAACGAGAACGACCCGTCTAACGTGTTCTCTATGCTATCGTACATAAACCGCGACCAATACGGCCAACGCCCATTATTCTACGGACAGTATTACAACACCCCGCTTGATAAAGAGAAACGCTATACTGATGGTAAGCCTGTTTACTTTAAAGACGTAAAGAACAAAAAGTATAGCGTGTCTGACGATGCCAAAAACTCAGTGCCGAACTTTGACGATAAAGGCTGTACGTATTTCCCCCGTATGTGGAGCTCTGAGCATGCCGCATCATATATGAATTGGATTGGCATGCTGCCATCAGCCAAAAACAAAAAACCATCGTTTGGCCAAAATATAGGCTTTATGGTAAACTACCAGATGGGCTGGATGTGGTGGCGCTACTTTATGTGGAACTTTGCCGGCCGCCAAAATGATATACAAGGAACCAGCGGCCCGCTAGAGGGTAACTGGCTATCGGGTATCGGCTTTTTAGACAGCTGGCGCCTGGGCAACCAAAGCAATTTGCCTGAAAACCTATCGAACAACAAAGGCACCAATAAATACTTCTTACTACCATTCTTACTAGGTATACTAGGTCTTATATTCCATTTTAGGAAAGACAAGAAAACTGCCTGGGTAGTGCTATTGCTATTACTATTCCTTGGTGTGTTGATTAATGTATTCCTAAACCCAACGCCGCAACAACCCCGCGAGCGTGATTATGCCTATGTAGGCTCGTTCTACGCATTTGCAATATGGGTAGGTTTTGGTGTACTTGGTTTGTACGATTGGCTCCGCCGCTACAGCGCGCAAAACATTGCAGCCGTTGGTGCTACATCGCTTAGCTTACTGGCTGTGCCGGTAGTAATGGCTAACCAAAACTGGGATGACCACGACCGTTCTAACCGTTTTACATCGGCCGACTTTGCAAGAAACTACTTAGACTCTTGCGCGCCAAACGCCATACTGTTTACCAACGGGGATAACGATACCTTCCCACTATGGTATGTGCAGGAGGTAGAAGGCTACCGTACCGATGTGCGCGTGGTTAACTTAAGCCTACTGAACACCGACTGGTACATTAACCAGTTGAAACGTAAGGCTTACTTAAGCGATGCAGTACCGTTTACCATGACGGAAGATTATTACCGCCAGGGTACCCGCGATGCTGTACTTATTATGGACAATAACAGGGAAGATGATTCTACCTACGTTGACATAAACGTGGCCCTTAAGCAAATTATGAGTAAGGACCTGTACCGAGTACCCGATGGCCAAGGCTACAACTATTTCAGGAGCTCTCACCTATACATCCCAGTTGATAAGCAAACCGTAGTTGCTAACGGAACCGTACCTGCAAACCTTGCCGACAGGGTGGCCCCGATACGTTGGGACCTATCTGACAAAGGCGTACTGTACAAAAAGGACATGATGATACTTGACCTTTTGGCTACCAACAACTGGAAACGCCCTGTATACTTTGCCATAACAGTAGGAGATGAAAGCTACTTAGGTTTAGAGCCATACTTCCAACTGGAAGGTTTGGCATACCGTGTGATACCTGTTGAGCGCGAGTCGCCTGATGGACAGATTGGTGCTGTAGCTACCGACATTATGTACAAAAATCTGGTTGAGAAATTCCATTGGGGCAATATGAATGACCCCGACGTTTACCTTGACGAGACCAATCTGCGTATGACCATGAACTTCCGCAACAACTTCTCTAGGCTTGCAGCTGCTTTACTAACCGAAGGCAAACGCGACCAAGCTAAGAAAGTATTAGACCGTTGCTTAGAAGTGATGCCTGATAACACAGTGCCATACAACTACTTTGTATTGCCTATTGCTAACCTGTACTACGAACTGGGCGACAAACAAAAAGCCAACGAGATACTTAACAGGTTGAAAAAGCTGACCGGTGATGAGCTGGCTTACTATAAAACGTTAGGCCCATCGTTTAAAAGCGCTATTGGCAATACGGTAAAACGTACCAGCGAGATTTACAAGCGCATAATGTACCTTGATGAGATGTTTAAGAAAAGAGATGCTATAGGTAATGCCACAGGCCCTAACCAAGACCTATCTAACCAAGATGTACAAAAAGCGCCGGTAGATAGCCCTGCACAAATGGCAGGCGACCAAAAGCAGGCTACAAAGATAAACTAAAGCAGCACATTGAAACTGTATACAATAACCCCGCCCCAATGGCTTAAACTGCTATACGGGCGGGGTTTTTTATGG
>CAMBQF010000086.1 GCA_945869825.1 Chitinophaga pinensis
ATTCCCCACATTTTAGAAGGTAAAGATATTTTTGGCTGTGCCCAAACAGGCACTGGTAAAACAGCGGCATTTGCCCTACCTATATTACAGCTTATACACGCTAAAGGCAACACACCCAAAGGTGTTATCAAAGCCCTTATATTAGCCCCAACCCGCGAACTTGCTTTGCAAATAAGCGAGAATTTCCATGCTTATGGCAAAGGCACTAACATTAGGCACGCCGTAGTATTTGGTGGCGTATCGCAATTTGCACAGGTTAATACCCTTAAACAAGGTGTTGATGTGCTGGTAGCAACCCCAGGCCGTTTGTTAGACTTAATGAACCAGGGCTACATCAAACTTAACAATATTGAATACTTTGTATTAGATGAAGCCGACCGCATGCTTGATATGGGCTTTATTAATGATATAAAGAAAATAATAGCCAAGCTGCCTGCCAAAAAACAAACCTTGTTTTTCTCGGCTACGGCTGCTCCGGAGATTATGAAGCTGGCTAACACCCTGCTTCAAAACCCGGTTAGGGTTACTGTTACCCCCGTATCTACCGCTGCCGAATTAGTTAAACAATCGGTATACTATGTAAACAAAGCCGACAAGCGCGATTTGCTGCGCCATGTGCTTAACAATAATAATATTGAGCATGCGTTAGTATTTACCCGCACCAAACGCGGTGCCGATAAGGTGGTAAAAGAACTGATTAAAAGCGGCATTAAGGCCGAAGCTATACACGGTAACAAATCGCAAGGCGCACGCGAACGTGCACTTAAAGGTTTCAAAAACCGCACCATCAGGGTATTAGTTGCTACCGACATTGCATCGCGCGGTATTGATGTAGATAAACTAAGCCACGTAATAAACTTTGAAATGCCAGAACAGGCAGAAACCTATGTACACCGAATAGGCCGAACAGGCCGAGCTGGCGAATCAGGTGTTGCATTGTCTTTTTGCGATAGAGATGAGATGGATTATTTAAAAGACATAAACAAACTAATTAAAAAAACGATTGAAGTTGTGAAAGTTCACCCCTTCGCTTAGATAAATGAGTAAATTGCAATTAATATAATATAACAATCAATTAAAATGAAAACAGGTACAGTAAAATTCTTCAACGAATCTAAAGGATTCGGTTTTATCACGGAAAGTGGCTCAGGTCAGGAAATATTTGTTCACGTTTCTGGCTTAGCTCAAGAAATTCGTGAGAATGACAGCGTTACTTATGACGTTCAAGAAGGTAAAAAAGGCTTAAACGCTGTTAACGTTCGTTTAGCATAATTTTACCCCAATAACCTTATAAAGTTATTACATCCGCAACAGCGCCTGCAAGTTTCCCTTGCAGGCATTTTGCGATTAACAAGAAAAAATCAATAAATAATAACAATAAACAATTATTACAATGAAAACCGGTACAGTAAAATTTTTCAACGAGTCTAAAGGCTTCGGATTTATCGTAGCTGATGGTACTAACCAAGAAATCTTCGTTCACGTTTCTGGCTTATCTCAGCCAATTCGCGAGAATGACAAGGTTACTTTCGATGTTCAAGAAGGCAAAAAAGGCCTTAACGCGGTAAACGTGCGTTTAGCGTAATTTTTATAAGGCTTCTTATAAATATTAAAGGCAGCTATCTTTCGGTAGCTGCCTTTTGTTTTGTAGTAATATCAACCTAAACCTAGTTGCTAAGCTCGCCCCTCAAAGGCTCCTGTAGCTTCTCCAGCACCTCTGCCATATCGGTGTAATTCCCTAATAAGAACATCAGTTTAGCCACGGCTGCTTCGGTAGTCATATCGGCACCGCCAACAACTCCTGCATCATCCAACTGCCTGCTGGTTTCATACTTGCCCTGCTCTACAGCACCACCGTAGCATTGGGTTACATTCAGTACTATCACGCCTGCTTTTACTGTCTGCTTAATAGCGTTTACAAACCATTTCTCAGTAGGTGCATTACCACTTCCATATGTTTCAACTATCAGCGCCTTTAGGCCCTTTACAGCCGTAACCGCCTTTACCACCTCTGCGTTCAACCCCGGGAATATCTTTAATATAGCTATATTGCTATCCAGCTTTTTATACAGCTTTAGCGGCAGTATAGGCCTGTCGGTAATAGCATCGGTATCAAAGTTAAGGTTTACCCCAGCCTCGGCCAATACAGGGTAGTTAACCGAGTTAAATGCCTGGAACAGCTCCGAGTTTATTTTATGCGAACGGTTGCCCCTGTACAATTGGTTTTTGAAGTACACGCATACCTCGGGCACCGTAGGTTTTCCATCAGTACTATGGGCTGCCAGTTCTACTGATGTTATTAGGTTTTCTCTGGCATCAGTCCGCAACACCCCGATAGGCAATTGCGCTCCGGTAAATATTACGGGCTTGCCCAAATTCTCTAGTAAAAAGCTCACGCCAGATGCGGTATAGGCCATCGTATCTGTGCCATGCAGCACCACAAACCCATCAAACGCGTTGTAATTCTTATAAACGATTTCAGCTATCTCAATCCAGTGCTTGGGCTGAATGTCTGACGAATCTATAGGCGTGGCAAACGACACAGATTCCAGCTTCACGTTCATCTTACCTAACTCAGGTACATTCTTTAGTATATGGTCTATATCAAACGCCTTTAGGCTACCCGTGCGACTATCAGCCACCATACCTATGGTGCCTCCCGTATATATTATCAGTACCGATTTCTTTGCCATAAATATTCTTAAATATCTATAAGCTAAAAGCTACAAGCTATCAGCTATATCCTAAAAAGCCTTACAGAATTCTCTGTAGTTATCCTCGCTAACTCCTGCAAAGGCATCTCTTTAATATCAGCCAGCTTTTGCGCTACCAATGTAGTATACGCACTCTCATTACGCTTACCACGGTGCGGCATAGGTGCCAAGTACGGCGAATCTGTTTCCAACACCAGGTGCTTCAGGTCAATATCTTTAACCACGGCATCAAGCCCCGAATTTTTAAAGGTAAGCACCCCGCCTATGCCCAGCATAAAGCCGAAGCCTATCGCGCGCTCAGCCTGCTGTAAATTGCCTGTAAAGCAATGGAACACACCACCAACCTGTCCTTTATAATCTTCTAAAATATCCGCTACAATATCAAACGACTCCCTACTGTGTATACAAATAGGCAACTTATGCTCAATGGCAAACTCTACCTGCTTTTTAAAGGCTGTAGTTTGAATATCCAGCGTAGTCTTATCCCAATACAGGTCTATGCCAATTTCGCCCACTGCGCAAAAGGTTTCACGGTCAAAATAGGCAAACAAAGCTGCCAGCTCTTCCTCAAAATTCTCTTTTACATGGCAGGGGTGTAAGCCCATCATAGGAAAACACATATCAGGATAGCGCTTAGCCAGTGCCACCAAAGCATCGGCGGTTGCCAAATCAACATTAGGTAAAAAGCAACGGGTAACACCCGCCGTCTTGGCCCTTTCTATAACCTCATCTATATACTCGGCAAACTCTGTGGCATACAGGTGGGTGTGGGTATCTGTAATAACCATAATTATTTTTTCAAACTGGCTACCAATGCACCCATAGCGGCGCGTGCACCGGGGCTCCACCACTGTTTGATGATAGGAGCATATGTCAAATCAAAATCTTTTTCAAATACCTTCAGCATGTCTTCGCGCATAATGGCTTTGCTCATTTGCCAAACGGTGGTATCAAATTTCAATAGCTTGTCAATAATTTCATTGGCTTTGGCCTCCACCTCTTCCAGCGGACAAACAACATCAATAAGGCCAATTTTTTCACCCTCTTCAGCCGTATATAATTTGCCCTGCAACAGGTATTGGTAAGCGTTACGCTCTCCTATCCAAAAATTATACATCCTGAAAATAGAAGGAGGGATAACAATGCCTACCGGAATCTCATTCAACCCAATGCGATATTTACCTTCAGCCATAACCCGGAAATCGGCACCTACGGCAAACACACAACCGCCCGCCGGCGAGTGCCCAGTAATGGCACAAACTACAAGTTTTGGAAAACGGGCAACGGCCTCAAAAGCACCCGAAAAATCTTTCCAAAACTGGTACATTTTTTCCTCATTATAATCATATAGCTCAAGCACATCTAACCCGGCAGAGAAAAACTCGCCATGCCCTGTTAACACAACGGCTTTAATGGCATCGTCGTTTTCCAGTTCTTTAAAAGCGGCAGTAAGATCCTGCACCATTTGGAGATTAAACGTATTGGCCTTGCCACGGTTTAAACGTACAGTTGCTTTAGCACCGTTACGTTCTATCAATATAAAATCCATAGTTGTAATTTGATTATTCAAAGATAGTAAATAGCCCCAATTCGGCGATTGTCATTCCCGCGCATGCGGGAATCTCACCAATGCTGTGCGATTATTTATTAGACAAGTGTTTATTTATATCTAATAATAATTGTTTCTCAACATCCCTTAATCTTGCACTATCTTCATAAAGCTGGTTCTTAATCGCTTTCATTTTTCTTGTCGTAATATCATTCAGCTTATTTACTGAATTGATAAAAGGTTCCCTAACTTCATTATTTTCAAAAAAAATATGATTATCAATTATCTCTTTGATATCTTCTTTAATTTGAGTTATATCCGATTTTTTAGCCCTGCCTAAATATTTAGAAAAATAAACAGGAACTCCTATCAAATTAGTTTCTTTTACACTGTCCTTATTTATCCTTTCTTTACTACCTTTTAACCCTGATATGATTTTACATTTATATTTTTCAGGTTCATAGAAATCATAACCCAACCACACATTATTAAATTCATCACCTATAGGTTTAGCATTTACCCCAAACATATTACTGGCTAAACCATTAAATACCAAAATCAGCTTGGGCTTTAAACTCTCAATTATTTTTTGGGATATTGATAGCTGTTCACACACAAATTCCATCCCATATTGAGATTTAAAAAAATTACTTAATTGCTTTTGTTCTGTTATTCTAATATTAAGCAAATCAATATAATCCACACTAAATTTACCAAGCGGATCAACTGTTGTAAGAATATTGTGAAACTTATTAAAATAACTATCTCTAGCTTTAGAAAACAAGAAACTATTGTAAGATAACTTCCCATCCCCTTTTCTACAGGACGGATTAATCCCTATAACCAAAATGTCGCAGGCTTTTACATCCGAATACATATACCCCCTATTTAAAATAGGAGCAAAATATTCATCGTTACCAAATTTTTTTGAATATATATCCCAAAGCTTTTCTAACTCATCATTATGGAGAGTGTTCATAGCAATTACTTCAAAATGATTTCCATGCCAACCTTTCCCTTTTCAATTCTCACTCCTGGATAATGAGTAGCTAAGACTGCAACAATCGCATCATGGCTTTTGGAGCCAGTGAAATTTTTCACTTGACTGCTATCAATTTCGATTGTCTTATTAATTGGCACTGGACCATTTAAGTGGCCTGTTCCTCTAAAAGTAATTTTTGCCATAACATATTATTTATGTTGTAAATTAAACCATATATATTATTCAAAAAGACAAATTAATGTTTTTTTAATGTCCTCCTATCCTTGGGAGAGGGGGATTTAGGGGGTGAGGCTAATAAAACCCTCCAACGCTGCATAAATCTCATCCAAATCAGCATCGCTAATGCAGTATGGAGGTAGGGTGTATAATACATTCCCCAGCGGACGAAGAAACACTCCCCTATCCATAAAATACTCGTGGGCGGTTTGGCTTATATTGTTGAAGTACGATGTTTCTTCATCGTTCTTAATTTCTATTGCCAGTATAGTGCCTTTATGGCGTATGGCTTTTACTTTAGGGTGATTGTATATTTTGGTATAAAAATCGAAATGGCGGTTGCTAATATGCTGAATGGCGGCAAAGGTTTCCTGCCTCATCAGTAAATCCATACTGGCCAATGCTGCCGTACAAGCCAACGGGTTAGCGGTAAAAGAGTGCCCGTGGAAGAAGGTCTTTAACCTATCCTCGCTCACAAAAACATCGTATATAGTTTGGTTGCAGGTAGTAACCCCAAGGGCCATAGTACCGCCTGTTAGGCCTTTACTTAAGCAATAAATATCGGGCCTGGTTGAGAGGAACTCCGATGCAAATACTTTGCCCGTGCGGCCAAAGCCTGTAAACACTTCATCGCCTATACATACCACCCCCGCATCTTTGCACACGCGCACCATTTCAGATAATGCCCTTCGTTCCATAACCTGCATGCCTGCTACGCCCTGCACCATAGGCTCAAATATAAACGCGGCAGCATCGCCGGTATTTACAATAGCCTGTATGGCATTTACGGCTTCTTCTTCCCTACCCTCAACAGGCACGGAAACAACCTCTACTTCAAAAAGCCAATCATTAAAGGCCTGGGTAAATGCACTACGTGCACTTAGCGACATGGAACCAAACGTATCGCCGTGGTAGCTATCTTCCAGCACTATAATTTTGGTGCGGTTTTCGCCTTTGTTAAACCAGTATTGCAGCGCCATTTTCAACGCTACCTCAACGGCTGTAGAACCGTTATCCGAATAAAAAACACGGGCTTGCTCGCCGGGCAACAGGTCCAGCAAACGCTCAGCCAGTTGCACCGCCGGTTCGTGGGTAAAACCCGCAAAAATAATATGCTCTAAGGTGCGCAGTTGCTCCGATACCTTATCTGCAATATACGGGTGCGAATGCCCATGCAGATTAACCCACCAGCTAGATATGCCGTCTATGTATTTTTTGCCTGCCTCGTCGTATAAATAAGCTCCTTCGGCCTTAACTATACCTACCGGCAGCGGCGATCCTTTTTGTGGGGTAAACGGATGCCATATTACTTTGCTGTCGCGTTCAGCTAAACTCATTCTGTATATCTCTTCAACTTAATACTTTCGCCTGTTATGCGCCATCGTCCTGTCGCTTCAAAGGCCTGTACAAAGGTGAGGATAAATTGGTCATTCCCGCTTTTAAAAATCACAGAAATTGGGCCCATATCGGCTGTTTTGCTTTCGTCAAGGCTGCTTAGTATATAGGTTTCCACCCCTG
This sequence comes from Chitinophaga pinensis, assembly GCA_945869825.1. GTDB lineage: Bacteria > Bacteroidota > Bacteroidia > CAMBQF01 > CAMBQF01 > CAMBQF01. The sequence goes on from CAMBQF010000086.1 coordinate 7,001, forward strand.
ATTTTACCTTTACAAATTCCGTTTTGGCCCACACTATACTTTTGTTCGTCTTTCCGTCTTTCAGCACGTAGTTCACCTGGTCTATAAAAGCGGTATCAATGCGCAGTTGTTCTTGTTTATAATCGTCGCCCTGGTCTTTGGTATAGCTATAGCCCAATCTTTTAGAGAACACCAGCGCCTCATCGGGCGTAGCCAAATAAGTACCCACCGCCTTAACATTCTCAGCCCGCAGGGCTTTAAAAAGATAATCGGCCAGTTCTACGGGTGTTTTTTGCCCCCACATAATTGCAGGCAAAAACATTAGTAGCAATACCATGCCCCTTTTTCTACAAACTGTAAACGGTATAGTAAGTAATCTCATAGTTACTGTTTCATATCATAGTACACCTGGTCGCCAATGGTGTAGCTCAAAATCTTTAAATCGCCGTTATCGTAAGTCACAATGTAATCTTGTTTAGCATTGCCCCTTTGGTAATTAACGGTATAGTTCAGGGTTATAACCCCTTCGGTGTTCATTATGCCTTTTTCTACTTCGGCCTTGGCAGTGTCTATTTTAAAATCCAAAATAACGCCCAAGTCCTTTTCCACCATTTTAAAAATGTTCACATGCTTAGCAAAGTCGGGGTTTTCTTTACTAATGGTCGTACTCTCCATTGCCTTATCGTAGTCCTTCTTTTGTATCTCGCCTAAAAAGGTATTTACAACTTTTGTGCCTTGTTCAATATCTTCTTTATTATTGATGCGCTTTTCAGGACTACAGGCACTTAGCACCAGCGCAAGCATTAGGGTTAAAGCAAGTGTTTTTTTCATGTTTTTCAGATGGTTTGGAATGCCATCTTATACCCCAATACAATCTCTTTAGTTACAACAGGTTCATCATTAATACGGCCAAGCATGGGTATACCGGTATCCAGTATCACCCGCTCGGTAGCTTTGTTTTCAGCACCGTTAATTACAATGCCTTTTATAGGTATGTTCCTATTGATTAATGCTTCTATTGATAGTAAGGTATGGTTGATGCTACCCAGGTAGTTGCGCGATACCAATATCGTCTCGGCCTTACAATAGGTAATCAAATCAACAACCATCAACCCTTTATAATTAAGCGGTACCATAAGGCCTCCAGCCCCCTCTATTATCAGTGTATTTTCTGTTTGGGGTACTACAATTTTATCCAGATCAATCTCTACCCCATCCAGCTCTGCCGCAGCATGCGGAGAGAGTGGCTCGGTCAAACTATAAACTTCAGGATGAAAAACCGATTTGGTATTCGTTATAAGTGATTGTATCGTTCGCCTGTCGCTATCTGTTGTAGCACCCGATTGAATAGGCTTCCAGTAATCAGCTTCCAGCGCTTCTACCAATATAGCCGATGCCACAGTCTTACCTACATCTGTGCCTATACCTGTTACAAAATAGCGCTTAGGTGCCATACCATCTTCAAAGTAAAACGTTTTACCCGATGTATCCTTTCCCGGTGCCGATGGTAATTTAATTTGGAGCATTGTTAGGCTTTTATCTTATCACTCTCTCCCCCACTCTTCTTAAATAAGAAATAAAACGGTATGCCCGTTGCAACAATTACCAAGCCAAAGACAGAATTAACTACCTGAGTTTTGCCGGCCTGGTAGTCATTAATGTCGTTGTTTAGTGTAACAACCAAAAACACTAACGAGAATGCAATAAATATCAGCGGTATTATGGGGTAACCCCATACCTTATATGGGCGTTCTGCTTTAGGTTCGCGCACGCGGAGGATAATTACACTTACAGCTGACAAGGCATAAAATATCCACGCTACAAAAATCAACATGCCAGTAAGCATGTCAAAGGTGCCGCTTAATACTAATACACTTGACCAAACTGCAGCCCATATAAGCGATATAGCAGGTGTTTCAAACTTAGGGTGCAGCTTGCCTACACTTTTAAAGAACAGGCCTTCGCGGGCCATGGCAAAATAGATACGCGCACTCGACATAATTGTGCCGTTAGAGGCACCAAAGGTAGATATCATAATAGCCAGGGCTACAATGATTACCGCTTTGCCTGTTACTGTGGCTACTGCATCAGTAGCAACCAATACTGATTTTGACATGCTGTTAATATCCAGCACATATAAATAAGCCAGATTAATAATAACATAAACGGCAATAACCACTATCAAGCCCCAAAATAGGGCGCGGGCAATATTGCGTTGCGGGTTTTTAACTTCACCTGCCACAAAGGTTAGGTTGTTCCAACCGTCGTAGCCCCAAAAAGCGCCGCCTATAGCGGCCATAAATGCAGCCAGGGTTATACCTTCAATAGGTATCGGGTCGGTAATAGCACTTGATACTGCATGGGCACTGCCGCCCCAACCAAACACCATGCCCACAATAAATACCATAGCAAATAATTTAAGGCCAGTAAATAGTACCTGTACCCGGCCGCCCATACTGGCACCACGTACATTTATTAGCGTAAGAAGCCATATAACAGCAATAGTTAATGCTTTAACACCAAAATTTTCAAGCGGAAAAAAGTCTCCTACATAGGGAATATGTAGTAATATTGATTTTTCTGTTACAGCATCAAACCTTGGGAGATTAATCAATGTACTGGTATATTCAGAAAATACATAAGTAATAGATGCTGCCGAACCGCTTTGTATTACAAAAAAAGCCGCCCAGCCGTACATAAAGCCCGTAAAGTTGCCAAATACTTTTTTATAGAACATAAATTGCCCCCCGGTAGCGGGTATCATGCCTGCAATCTCAGCATTGGTAAGTGCACCAAACATGGATACCACACCGGCTATTACCCATACCATAATCAACCAAAAGCCCGATTGAAGCTCGGCAGCCATGCTTGCCGGGTTTTTAAATATACCCGAGCCAATAACCCCGCCAATAACAATAGATAGGGCTACCCAAAAACCCAGTGTGCGTTTTTCTTCTTTTTGTTCTGCCATGTAGCTAAGAAAAGAAGAATACAGGTAAATACATAACTATGCCGCCACAACTTATTAACCAACCCACATAAAAAAATCCCGCCTTTTTAGGGGCGGGATTCTTTAGTATCATTATAAACCTGCTACTTTTAGTGAGGATTACCATTTGAATTTCGTTGGGCTGCTATTAGCAAATTGGCATCATCTACTGATAAAACAGATAAAACTGCAGCTGGGTAAACACTTAAAATCTGGTCTTTAGCTGTTTGTATTTGGGCCGCATTATCAGGTGTAGTCACCACAAACGATTGTTCGGCTTTAATATAACCATTTAGTTTGCCAACTGTTAACACACCCATTATTTTGCCGCGGGCTTCGCTCATTGCCGATGCATCCAATTTAACTAATATAACCTTACCAACATTTGCAGGTAAATTAGATTGTGCCTTAACTGTTTTAACAGCTAAAAACATTGTAAAGAATGCGAATATATATACCAGCTTTTTCATAGCGTTCAAATTTTTGTTTTTCAAATATATCAATTATTAAACCAAATATATGCCTTTTCAGGCTTATAATTTTTCAAATGTATTCACTAATCTTACAACAGGTCGATTATTTATGATGTGTTCTTCTACTATTTCGTCCACATCGGCCAGCGTAACGTGCTTATAAAAAACACCTTCGGGGTAAACAACAAGGCTTGGTCCCCACTCACATGCGTCTAAACATCCTGCCTTTTGGGCGCGTATATCGGTATTTAAGCCACGGTCTTTTATTGCCTTTTTAAAAGCAGTCACAAGTTCAAGACCATTATCGTGCCCACAACTGGGGCGCGTGCCAGCTTCGCGGTGGTTGGTGCAAATAAAAATATGCCTGTTAAACTTCATTATAAAATGTACTTGGTATTTGCCAATATGCGCTTAATACCATCTTCTAGCATAATAGGATCGCGCTTAAGCAATTTTTTCATTTTCTCGGTGTCTGGCTGGCGGCGTGTCATGTCGCCTTCTTCCAATGCATCTAAATAAACCAGTTGCGATTTTGAACCGGTAATGTTTATTATCAGTTTAGCCAAATCAACGATACGAAGCTCGTCGGCACCGCCTACGTTAACTACATCATTAATATATTTATTATCGTAAAAGGCATTAACACAGGCCTCAACATTATCTTCAATAAAGCAAAAGGTTCGTGTTTGGTTACCTTCGCCGTAAATAGTAATATCTTTATTTTCTAATGCACGGCCAATAAACTTTGATATAACAAAGTCTTTACTTTGCTTAGGACCGTAGGTATTAAAAAAGCGAAAAATAGTAAAATCTAACCCGTACTCTTTTTTAAACGAACGTAAATAAGCCTCGCCCACGTTTTTAACAATAGCATAAGGCAAGCGTGAGTTTAGCGGGGTTGTTTCTTCGTTTTGAGGAAACTCTACCGGCTCGCCGTACACCTCGCTCGATGATGAGTAAAACACCCTTTTTACTCCGGTATTTTTTGACAGTGTAAGGATATTTGATATCCCTTTTATATCATTTAATACCATTACCGGATTTTTTAAGGTACGTTTTACACCAACCAAAGCGGCATAATGCCATACATATTCAAAACGGTAAGCGTAAAATATGCCCGATATATCTTGAAAATTATTTACATCGCACTTAATAAACTTAACGTTGTTGTGTTCTGATTTTGGAACCTTATCAAGGCTACCTGTATGCAGGTTATCAACTACAACCACAAAGTTTTGCGCGTTTGATGCCAGCTTTTCTACTATAGCGCTGCCTACAAAGCCTGCGCCGCCGGTAACCAATATATTTGTTAAATCTGTTCTTATCATTATTACTTTTCCTATAATGAATTTATTACACTCAAAAGGTAGTTACCATAACCACTCTTTAACAACGGCTGTGCAAGTTTTTCTAACGCTGCAGCGTTAATAAACCCCGACTTATATGCAACCTCTTCTATACAGCCAATTTTAAGCCCTTGGCGCTCTTCTATAACCTGCACAAATTGCGATGCCTGCATTAGCGATGCAAACGTACCAGTATCAAGCCATGCTGTACCCCTATCGAGAACCCCAACCTTAAGCAGATTGTTTTGCAGATAGTACTTGTTTACATCGGTAATCTCATACTCGCCGCGGGGGCTGGGTTTAAGGTTTTCGGCTACTTCTATAACCGTATTGTCATAAAAATAAAGGCCAGGTACCGCGTAGTTCGACTTTGGTTTTTCGGGCTTTTCTTCTATTGATATTGCATTTTTATTTTTATCAAATTCCACAACACCATATCGCTCAGGATCTGACACGTGGTAGGCAAACACAACGCCGCCGGTAGGATCATTATTCTCCAGCAACAAGTGATTTAAGCCTGTGCCATAAAATATATTATCACCCAGAATAAGGGCTACTTTATCATTACCAATAAACTCTTTACCAATAACAAAGGCCTGTGCCAGTCCGTTGGGCACCTGCTGCTCTGCATAGCTAAAGCTACAACCCAGCTCATTACCATCGCCCAACAAGCGCTGAAAGCCTGGTAAATCGTGCGGGGTAGAAATAATTAAAATCTCGTTTATACCCGCTGCCATAAGTACCGACAGGGGATAATAAATCATCGGTTTATCATAAATGGGCATAAGCTGCTTGCTTATTGCCATTGTAATGGGGTAAAGTCGCGTACCCGAACCGCCTGCCAGAATTATTCCTTTCATTATGGTTTTATATGTAAACTTGGCAAAAATAAGCTAATTCGCTAAATTTGTGGTTACAACAGGTGCAAGGTTTACATTTTAACCATTAAAAGTTAATGTTTTAGCCATGCAGCAAAATGCAAAACCCCTGTTAATACTTGTATAGAAGGCAATATGTCTAAAAAAAGGTATTATTTCAACACCAAGTCGCTATCGTACGAAAAAGTGCGTTTGCGACCGATGGATATAATAAAACAAGGCCTTTGGTACCTTGCCACGGGTTTAGTTTTTGCCGCCATTACCATGATTATTGCCTATAACACCTTTGAATCGCCTAAAGAAAAGCAACTTAGCCGCGAGCTCGACCAGATAAAACTGCAATACGACATTTTAAATAAGCGCATTGATCAATCGTTTATGGTGCTGGACGATTTGCAAAAGCGCGACGACAATATTTACCGGGTGATTTTTGAGGCCGAACCTATACCTACCGGCGTGCGCCGCGCGGGCTACGGTGGATCTGACCGCTACGCGCAGCTGCAGGGATATGATAATACTGAACTGATGCTACGCACCAGCCAAAAGCTTGATTATCTGTCTAAGCAAATTGTGGTGCAGTCAAAATCATA
>CAMBQF010000087.1 GCA_945869825.1 Chitinophaga pinensis
TACAGGTGGTTGAGGCTTTCCGTGCCGCTAATGAGCGTATTGAGAACAAGCCTGAGTGGATGATTGTAAAAGTAGTTCCGGTTATACCACCTGAATTACGCCCACTTGTGCCACTAGATGGCGGCCGCTTTGCAACATCAGACTTAAACGACCTTTACCGCCGTGTTATTATACGTAACAACCGTTTAAAACGCCTTATAGAGATTAAAGCTCCGGAGGTGATTTTACGTAACGAAAAACGTATGTTACAAGAAGCGGTAGACTCGTTATTTGATAACTCACGTAAATCTAACGCAGTTAAAACAGAATCTAACCGTGCCCTTAAATCGCTATCTGATAGCTTAAAAGGTAAGCAAGGCCGTTTCCGTCAAAACTTGTTAGGTAAACGTGTTGACTACTCTGCCCGTTCGGTAATTGTTGTAGGACCTGAGTTGAAACTACACGAATGTGGTTTACCAAAAGATATGGCTGCTGAGCTATTTAAGCCATTTATTATACGTAAGCTTATAGAGCGTGGTATTGTTAAAACTGTAAAATCGGCCAAAAAGATTATTGACCGTAAAGACCCTGTAGTTTGGGATATTTTAGAAAACGTGCTTAAAGGACACCCGGTGTTACTTAACCGTGCCCCAACACTACACAGGTTAGGTATCCAGTCTTTCCAGCCTAAACTTATAGAGGGTAAAGCTATCCAGTTACACCCGCTGGTATGTACAGCATTCAACGCCGACTTTGACGGTGACCAAATGGCTGTTCACGTTCCGCTTGGTAATGCTGCTGTGTTAGAAGCACAAATGCTGATGCTTGCATCGCATAACATTTTGAACCCTGCCAACGGCGCCCCTATTACCGTACCTTCTCAGGATATGGTATTGGGCTTATATTATACTTCTAAAGCCCGTAAAACAGATAAAGACATTACTGTAAAAGGTGAAGGCTTAACGTTCTACTCGCCCGAAGAGGTAATTATTGCTCATAACGAAGGCCGTGTTGACCTGCACGCTACCATTAAAGTTAAGACTCACACACTTGACGAAGAAGGTAACGCTGTAAGGAAGATTATTGACACTACTGTAGGCCGTGTATTATTTAACGAGGTTGTACCTAAAGAGGTGCCTTTTGTTAACGTTGTACTAACCAAAAAAGCCCTGCGCGATATTATTGGTCAGATTTTAAAAGCTACCTCTATACAGCGCACTGCTAAGTTCCTTGATGATATTAAGGACCTTGGTTTTAAAATGGCCTTTAAAGGAGGTTTATCTTTCAACTTACATGATATTATCATCCCTGAAGAGAAAGAAAAACTTATTAAGAAAGCAAATACCGAGGTTGAAGAAATTATGGCTAACTACTCGATGGGCTTTATTACAGACCGCGAGCGTTACAACCAGATTATTGATACCTGGACACATACCAACACCCGTTTGACAGCCACTTTGATGAACCAAATGGCAACCGACAAACAAGGTTTTAACTCTGTGTACATGATGCTTGACTCGGGCGCGAGGGGTTCTAAAGAACAAATCCGCCAGTTATCAGGTATGCGTGGCCTTATGGCTAAACCACAAAAAAGCGGTGCAAGCGGTGGTGAGATTATCGAGAACCCGATTCTTTCTAACTTTAAAGAAGGTCTTTCAATTCTTGAGTACTTTATCTCTACCCACGGTGCCCGTAAAGGTTTGGCTGATACGGCCCTTAAAACGGCAGATGCCGGTTACCTAACCCGTAGGCTGGTTGACGTTGCTCAGGATGTTATTATATCAAGTGTAGACTGTGGTACATTGCGTGGTTTAACAGAGCAGGAGTTACGTATTAACGACGAGCCTGTAGAATCATTATATGACCGTATACTTGGACGCACATCAGTACATGATATACTTAACCCACACACAGGCGAGCTGATTGTAGCAGCCGGCGAAGAATTTAGCGAGGCTATTGCCGAGGCTATTGTTGCCGCTGATATTGAAACAGTAGAGATACGTTCTGTACTTACCTGCGAAGCTAAGACAGGTGTATGTGCCAAGTGTTACGGACGCAGCCTTGCAAGTGGTCGCAAAGTACAAATGGGAGAAGCTGTTGGTGTTATTGCAGCACAGTCTATTGGTGAACCAGGTACCCAGCTTACCCTACGTACTTTCCACGTAGGTGGTGCTGCATCGGCTTTGGCTACTCAGTCTCGTATAGAGGCTAAATACGATGGTATATTAGAAGTTGACGAATTGCGTTTAGTAGAAGCTACCAGTGCAACGGGCGAGAAATCGGAGATTGTAATTGGCCGCTCTGCAGAGATGCGTATTATTGATAAAAACACACAAGTAGTATTAACAACAGGTAACATACCTTACGGTGCTACTATGTATGTTAAAAACGGAACAGAGGTTAAAAAGGGCGAGTTGATTTGTAACTGGGACCCATACAACGCTGTAATTGTTTCTGAAAGCGTTGGTGTTATTAAGTACGAAGATATTGAAGAAGGTGTTACTTACCGTGAAGAGACGGATGAGCAAACCGGCTACAAAGAGAAAGTACTTATTGAGCGCCGCGACAAAACGAAAAACCCGACTATTATTGTTCTTACCCCGAACAAGAAAGAGGTTCTTCGCTCATATAGCATACCAGTAGGGTCGCACATTATTGCCAACAATGGCGAGAAAGTAGCGGCAGGCGAGATTCTTGTTAAAATACCACGTACATCAGGTAAACTGGGCGATATCACCGGTGGTTTACCACGTGTAACTGAGTTGTTTGAAGCACGTAACCCATCTAACCCTGCAGTAGTATCTGAGATAGACGGTGTTGTTGCGTTTGGTAAAATTAAACGTGGTAACAGGGAGATAATTGTAGAATCGAAAACAGGCGAACGCCGCACATACTTAGTATCGTTAACCAAACACATTTTAGTACAGGAGAACGACTTTGTAAAAGCTGGCCAGGCTCTTTCTGACGGTGCTACAACTCCATCAGACATCTTACAGATTAAAGGACCAACTCAGGTACAGTCTTACTTAGTAAACGAAATTCAAGAGGTTTACCGCTTACAGGGTGTGAAGATTAATGACAAACACTTTGAAGTAATTGTACGCCAAATGATGCGTAAAGTAGTGATTGTAGACCCGGGTGATACTAAATTCCTTGAAGGCCAGATAGCTAACAAGGCTGAATTTATGGATGAGAATAACTGGATTTACGGTAAAAAAGTTGTTACCGATGCAGGCGATTCTACATCGCTTAAAGCAGGCCAAATTGTTAGCGCCCGTAAGCTACGCGACGAAAACTCTATGTTGAAACGCAAGGACATGAAAGTGGTAGAATCTCGTGATGCGGTTCCAGCTACATCATCTCAAATTCTGCAAGGTATTACCCGTGCATCGTTGCAAACCGATAGCTTCATTTCGGCCGCATCGTTCCAGGAAACTACCAAGGTTCTTAACGAGGCTGCAGTACACGCTAAACGAGATGAGCTACGTGGCTTGAAAGAGAACGTAATTGTAGGTCACTTAATACCTGCAGGTACCGGTCTTCGCGAGTACGAAAACATCATAGTAGGCTCTAAAGAAGAGTACGAACTATTGTTATCTTCTAAAAAGAAACGCGAAGCAGCTACATCTGTAGAATAGTAACGACTCTGATTCCTTGATTAAAGGATGAATAATTTTAAAGCCCCGACGGTAACGTTGGGGCTTTTTTTTGCCGTTCATTTCCCCTCACCCCAACCCCTCTCCCGAGGGGAGAGGGCCTTATAGCTTCACAATTATTTAATGATGGTAGTAGTTTAAGTTAAAACAGTAGCTACATCTTTGTACTGAGCGAAAACAAAAAAAAGGTGGTCTGTAAAGCATGAGAAATGCATGGCCACCTTTGTCTATTTATAGGTTTTTATGCTTACTGCTAATAGAATATAGACTTGTAATAATTGCTTGTGGTGTAATTTTTTTTACCCATTTTTGCTTTTATGAAGTTGATACTGTTCGATCCGAAGATTACCCGCCAAAACCTGCTGCCACTTACGTACACACGTCCGGTGGGAGCCATGCGTCTAGGTATATTAACCATTGCCGAGAAATGGGGCTACCGTTTGAAGAGTGACTTTTGCTACCATACCGAAACGTATTTACAACACAAGTTTGAAGGTGCGCAGTATGGCGAAGGACCTTTCTTATATATCAATGGTTCTGTTTGTCCTGATAACTCGCTGGTGGCCGATGTGGAGTTGCTACAGCCAGGCCAGGTGCTTATGTTTGGCGATACGGTAATTGCCTTTATCAGCGGGCAAATTGCCAACCCTGAAGAAGCGCACCGCGAGTTTCAAAAGGTTCCCCACTCAGGCGACCCCGTGATGATTGAAAACCTATGGGATATTTTTAGCCTTAACGGCAAGGAACTGGATAAAGATTTTGATGTAGTAACACATGGCCGAAAATCGGCACCTATAGACCCAACCAACATAGTATTTAATGCCGAGAAGGTTTTTATTGAACCGGGCGCTAAGGTGTTGGCATCTACACTTAATGCAAGCAACGGCCCTATATACATTGGCAAATCGGCTGAGGTAATGGAGGGCTGCCTTGTGCGGGGCGGCTTTGCCCTGTGCGACCATTCTGTACTAAAAATGGGCGCTAAAATTTATGGCCCTACCACCATTGGCCCGCACAGCAAGGTGGGTGGCGAGGTTAACAACTCCGTTTTCTTTAGCAACAGCAACAAAGCGCACGATGGTTTTATTGGCAACTCGGTAATAGGCGAGTGGTGCAACATAGGCGCAGACAGCAACAACAGCAACCTGAAGAATAACTATGCCGAAGTTAAACTTTGGAACTATACCAAAGGTAGTTTTGTTGGAACCGGCTTGCAATTTTGCGGCCTTGTAATGGGCGACCATTCTAAGTGCGGCATCAATACTATGTTTAACACAGGCACTGTTGTGGGTGTTAGTTGTAACGTATTTGGTTCGGGCTTCCCGCGCAATTTTATCCCCGACTTTTCGTGGGGTGGGGCACAGGGCTTAACTACCTATAGCACCGATAAAGCTTTTGAAACGGCTGAGTTGGTTTTTAAACGCCGTAACGTTCTCTTTAGTGATGCTGAAAAGCATATACTTCAAACTGTTTTTACTGAAACTGAGAAGTGGCGGAAATAAAGGTTTTAGCTTCTAGGTGCTAGCTTCTAGCAATTTTTTAATACGGGCACCTAAAACCTAGAACCTAGCACCTAGCACCTATTTCGGCTGAATAAAATCCCAAAGGTTGCCATACAAATCCTGGAATACGGCTACGGTGCCCCAGGTTTCTTCTACCGCCTCGCGGAAAAACACAATGCCGTTGGCTTTCATATTGTTGTAATCGTTCCAGAAGTTATCTGTATGCAGGAATAAGAAAACACGTCCGCCGGTTTGGTTGCCTACACGGCTGCTTTGTTCATCGTTAGCGGCTTTAGCAAGCAGTATATTGCACCCTGTAGAGCCCGGAGGGGCTACGACTACCCAGCGCTTGGTTTCGCTCATTACGGTGTCTTCTACTAGGGTAAAATTCAACTTCTCGGTATAGAATTTAATGGCTTCGTCGTAGTCGGCAACTACAAGGGCTATAAGGGCTAAGTTTTGCATATCATTTTTTTATTCCCTCTTGAGAGGGGTGTTGCAGCTATGCTGCGACGGGGTGTGTTATTGGTGTTTAATCCACTCCCTGCTTAACAAAGAGTACACCAATGAGTCTTCACGCTTAAAATGCTCGCGCATATGGCCTTCTTTTACAAAACCAAATTTCTCTATCAATCCTATTGATGCTTCATTGCCCGGCGATATCATAGCTTCAATGCGGTGCAATTTCACGGTGTCGAATCCGTAGGCTAATACAATTGGCATAAGCTCTTTCATATAACCTTTACGGCGGTTGGCTTCATTATAAATATTGTACCCAATTTCGCCCCTTTCGTGTTCGGGAAAAATACGGTAATAGCCAATTGACCCAATAACTTTTTGGGTTTCTTTATCCAGGGCATGCCAATATAAAAAAGTCATAGCATAAGAACTTAACCCGCCAGCCTGGCGCGCACGTTCTTTGGCAATATCTTCAGGCCTGGTATAGCCGGTAAACTCCATAAGTTGTTTATCGCTTAGATCTTCAAGCACCTTGGTATAAACATCAGGCGTAAGTGTCCTAAGCAGCAGGCGTGGGGTTTCTAGTATTTCAAATTGTAGGCTCATTTTGCATTATGAATGATGCATTTTGAACTAGGCTACTACCTTCCCGTAAAGGTCATACTCGGTAGCCTCGGTAATTTCTACGTTGGCAAAGTCGCCTACGCGTATGTAGGTGTCTTTGGCATTTACCAGTACTTCGTTATCTACCTCGGGCGAGTCGAACTCGGTGCGGCCAATAAAAAAGTCGCCTTCTTTACGGTCGAACAATACCTTAAAGGTTTTGCCCACACGTTCCTGGTTTAGCTCAAACGAAATCTCAGACTGAATAGCCATAATTTCTTCCGCACGTTTCTTTTTGGTGCGCGCAGGTACATCGTCAACCAAATTATAAGCATGCGTATTCTCCTCGTGGCTGTATGTAAAAATGCCCAAACGGTCGAAACGCATTTCCTTAACAAAGTTCTTCAGGTCTTCAAAGTCCTGCTTGGTTTCTCCGGGGTAGCCGGCAATAAGGGTGGTGCGTATGGCAATGCCGGGTACCTTCTCGCGGATGGTTTCTACAATGCGCTTGGTTTTTTCCATGGTAGTGCCACGGCGCATGCTTTTTAGCATATTATCGCTAACGTGCTGCAAAGGCATATCAAGGTAGGCGCAAATATTCGGGCGGCGAGCCATTACTTCTAAGATATCCTCAGGAAAACCACCGGGGAACGCGTAATGCACGCGTATCCACTCAATACCTTCCACATCGGCAAGGGCTTCTAACAAGCGGGCCAGCTCGCGTTTTTTGTAAAGGTCTAAGCCGTAGTAGGTGCTATCTTGTGCAATAAGCATAAGCTCTTTTACCCCTTTAGCGGCAAGGCTCTTCGCTTCGGTAACCAGTTCTTCTATAGGGCGAGAGATATGGCCACCACGCATAAGTGGTATGGCGCAAAATGAGCAGGGACGGTCGCAACCCTCCGATATCTTCATATAGGCAAAATGCGCAGGGGTGGTAAGCAAACGCTCGCCTACCAATTCGTGCTTATAATCGGCCTTAAGTGTTTTTAAAAGGCGGGGCAACTCACGCGTACCAAAGTAGCCGTCAACATTGGGTATTTCGGTTTCCAAATCGCCGCGGTAGCGTTCAGATAAGCAACCGGTAACATACACCTTATCTACAAAGCCATTTTCTTTGGCCTGCGAGTAGCGGAGGATGGTATTGATACTCTCCTGTTTGGCATTATCAATAAAGCCGCAGGTGTTTATAATTACAATAGAAGAATCGTCGGTAGTAGCTTCGTGTTCAACCTCGTAGTTGTTGGCACGCAACTGGCCCATAAGCACCTCGCTGTCTACAGTGTTCTTAGAACAACCCAGGGTGATTACGTTAACCTTATTCTTTTTTAATGTTCTTGCTTTCATTACTTCTTCTCCTCGCCAAACAGGCTGTCAACAAATTCGTATTTGTTAAACACCTGCAGGTCTTCCATTTTTTCGCCTACGCCAATATATTTAACCGGTATTTTCAGTTGGTCTGATATGCCAATAACCACACCGCCTTTAGCGGTGCCATCTAGTTTGGTAAGGGCAATAGCGGTAATATCTGTAGCGGCCATAAACTGTTTGGCCTGTTCTACGGCATTTTGGCCGGTAGATGCATCAAGCACCAACAACACCTCGTGGGGCGCATCAGGAATTACCTTTTGCATAACGCGCTTAATCTTGCTCAGCTCGTTCATCAGGTTAATCTTATTGTGTAAGCGGCCTGCGGTATCTATAATACAAACATCAACACCCGCGGCTACAGCTTGTGTAACGGCATCAAAAGCTACCGATGCAGGGTCGGCGCCCATACCCTGGTCTACAATAGGCACATTGGTACGCTGGCTCCATATTTTAAGCTGGTCAACCGCCGCAGCGCGAAAGGTATCGGCAGCGCCCAGCATAACCTTTTTGCCAATTTTGCTAAACTGGTACGATAGTTTGCCAATGGTGGTGGTTTTGCCCACCCCGTTAACGCCCACTACCATAATAATATAAGGCTTTTTGCCTGCGGGTACTGTATATTCAGTATCGTTGCCAACGGTGCGGTTTTCTTCCATCAACGCGCTAATCTCTTCGCGCAACAGGCGGTTAAGGTCGGCGGTGGTTACAAACTTATCGCGTGCGGCACGCTCTTCAATACGCTTAATAATCTTAATAGTGGTTTCTACACCCACGTCGGCAGACAGGAGTATCTCTTCCAGGTTGTCCAGTACGTCCTCGTCGACTTTAGATTTGCCAACGATGGCTGATGCAAGTTTAGAAAATACCCCTTGCTTGGTTTTGGTGAGGCCCTGGTCGAGGCTCTCTTTTTTGTCTTTAGAGAATAAACCGAAAAAAGCCATGTCTAGCTAAGTTTTATTAAACAGCGAAAGCTTCTTTCGTACCCGAAAGAAGCTTTGCCAGTATCATCACAATAAGTAGGTTACTTATCGCTTAAAAAGTCTTTAACGTGGTCGTTATGCACAACCTCTTCTTTAAAGGTGTAAGCACCTGTTTTAGGCGACTTTACCATTTTGATAACCTTGGTAAATGATTTACCGGCACCTGATTTTAATGTAGCAACTACTTTCTTAGCCATCTTGCTCTAGTACTTAGGGGTTACTTAATTTCTTTATGAACAGTTACTTTTTTTAGTATTGGGTTGTATTTCTTCAACTCAATACGTTCTGAAGTGTTCTTTTTGTTTTTAGTAGTGATGTAACGAGATGTACCCGCAACACCAGACGCTTTATGCTCAGTGCACTCTAAAATTACCTGAACGCGATTACCTTTTTTAGCCATAACTCTTTTTGTTAAAAGGACGGCAAAGATAATACTTTTTATTAATATATTTGGGGTGGCGGTTAATTTTTTTCAAATGAATGCACGTTTATGCCTTTTGCTAGTATTTATAAGCTTTTTAGCAAAGGCAGGCCAGGGTAGTGGAGCTGCCAATATCGATACTACTTTTAAACACGAGCGCTATTTTACTTCTTTCGGCTACGGATTTTCAATCCCAAGGTATAAAGTACTAAATACGGTAATAGATAATTACAATAATACACGGCCTAACCTGGCCCGCCAGATGCCACGTATTAATGATAGCCATGGGTTTGATATATCTATAGGTAGTATGGGCAAGGGCTATTTGCTTGAATATGGCTACTCGCAAAGGGTGAGTAATACCTACGGGGTCGATTCTATTTTTGGGTATACAGAACAGCGCAATATTCGTGTGGCCAACTACATTATGACGATGGGCATCTCCACCCGTGTGTATAGCAAAAACAGGTTTACATTGTATGCGGGAGGCGATGTTACCGGTGGGTTTGAGGTTTTATCATCAGGCAAAACAAACAGTACCGACGCTTACAAGCAGCCCTTAAAACACATTAGTACCAATTTTATACTGGGCCTTAGCGCATCTATGCAACTTCATTACCGGTTAGATAAGGAAGGGCGGTTTGGCGTAATGGCCAAGCCTTACTTTTTTGGCGAGTTTTTAGAATGCTACTATGGCGACCTTAACAAGGCTATAAACCCGCTGACCTACCAAAACAACTATAATAACAACCTGTATGGCTTTGCCCACATGTTTGGCATTCAGTTTAAAGTGTTTGTTGTTATTTAGCTGTTGATACTATTATTTTTGTAGCAGGTTACAGGCTTAATTTTTATTGTATTTTTAACGGATAGTTAAGGTATGGGCATGGTACAAACACTCTTTAAAAGGCTTTTGGCTGTTTCAGCTGTATTGTTTGTATTACTTTGGCTTTTTTTGCACGCCTTTAACCACTTTGCATCAGACGATTACCAGCTTATTTACGAGCGTTTTTACTACGGGGTATTTGATGCTACCTACCATCAGTATATATCGTATTGCGGGCGTTGGTTACCATTAGGGTTTACCTTTTTCATGCTAAGCTTTTCTAAAATACCTGGCTTTTTGTTTTTATACGGGCTTATAACGGTTGGTTTTGCGGTTTTGGCATCGTATAGGTTTTTCAGGGTATTTTCAAACACCTCACTGCCTTATAAAATATCAAGTCGCTACATACTGGCTGTTTCCATATTTTTTATTTTCTCATTTTTTATGCTAACGCCTGAAAAAAGCGAGGTTTGGTTTTGGTACAATTCAACCAGTATGTATTTGTGGAACCTGCTGTTTTGCCTGTTCGGGGTATCTTTTTTATTGTGGGACAGGGGTAAAACCGAGTATATATTCATAGCTGCATCGTTTGCCTATGTTGGCGCCGCCAGCGAGCCCTTTGCCATAGTGGTAATAGGTGTTTTTATGGCAGCCATCATCTTTAGGGCTATAATGAAGATAGGTTTTTCTTTTAAATACCTGTTTGCCCTACTGGTTACACTGGGTGCATTTATTATCAATGTAATATCAGAGGGTAATGAGGCCCGCGCCACATTACTGCCACCGGCATCAGGTCGTGTAGCAGTTGTAAATATGGTATATGCTGTATTGCATCTTTTTGTGCAACATGGCCCCGTATTTTTTGGTACACTGGCCGCATTTTTTGCCTGCTGGGTGTTTATTGGTTCTCAGGTAAGCGAAAAATACAAGCCTTTTGCAAAGCTTAACTGGTTATACCTGCTAGCTGGGGCTATATTGCTTATGCTAATCTGGTTTGCCATATTATTTCCTGCTGCCTATACTTTGGGCGGTATACCACCCCAAAGGGTGCAAGGGGGTATATTTTTTGCTACAGCGGTATTTGTTGCCGCAGGAGGAATTTACACGGGCATAGCTATTGGCAAATCAAAGTTTATTGAAATGGTTGGCATAGTAGCTATATCATGTATTGTTTTAGGCACAGGTTACATATTTTACAAACATTTAAGCATTGAGCCTGTTTATGCTAAAACGTTAAAAAGCAGGGAAAGATTGCTGAACATGTATAAAGAAGAAGGTAGGGAAAAGGTATTGTACCTTGCCCCGCTACCCGACCCGGGCTTTTTACATTCGGCAGAGATTACGGCCGATACCAACAGGGCGATAAACCAGCAACTGCGCACGGGAATGGGCCTTGATTTTAATGTGGCGTTGGAGAAGAGCAAATAACGTGTAATGGCAGGCAATTCCTACGGACAATTATTCAGGCTAACAACCTTTGGCGAGTCGCACGGAACAGCCATTGGTGGTGTGATTGACGGCTGCCCACCGCTAATTTCTATTGATGAAGATTTTATTGCCAAAGAAATGGCCCGTCGCAAACCCGGGCAATCGAGCATAACAACGGGTAGGGCAGAGGATGATGCATTTCAAATCCTGTCGGGTGTGTTTGAGGGTAAAACTACCGGAACACCAATTGGCTTTATTATACCTAACAAAGACCAGCGCAGTGCCGATTATGGCACTATAAAAGACGCCTACCGCCCATCGCATGCTGACTATACCTACGATAAAAAGTACGGGGTAAGGGACTATCGAGGAGGCGGGCGTTCATCTGCCCGCGAAACCGCTTGCCGCGTATTTGCAGGGGCGATAGCTAAGCTTATATTAAAAGATTTGGGCTGTACCGTTGATGCCTATGTTAGCCAGGTGGGTACTATCAAACTAGAGAAACCGTATACTGAATTAGACTTAAGTAAAACAGAAGATACCATTGTGCGTTGCCCTGACGCGGAGACTGCCGCTAAAATGATTAGCCTGATTGAAGAGGTTAGGGCAGAAGGCGATACTGTAGGAGGAATAATATCGTGTGTTATAAAAGGAGCACCTGTTGGCTTGGGCGAACCTGTTTTTGATAAGCTGCACGCCGATTTAGCTAAAGCGGTTATGAGTATAAACGCTACTAAAGGTTTTGAACTGGGCAGTGGTTTTGCGGGTTCTGCTATGCGTGGCTCTCAACACAACGATGTGTTTGTAGCCAATAGTGACCATATAACAGCCACTAACCGCTCTGGCGGCATACTGGGTGGTATAAGCAATGGCGAGGACATCTATTTTAGCGTAGCCTTTAAGCCTGTTGCTACCATTATGCAAAAGCAAGATACGGTGAATAAGGCCGGCAACGCTACCACCATTACTGCTGAAGGCCGCCACGACCCTTGCGTTGTACCCCGAGCCGTACCTATTGTCGAGGCTATGGCAGCCTTAACGTTGGTAGACCATTTGTTGCGGTATAAGAGTATTCAGTAGTCGGTAACTTAGTAGTATGCAATCATGCTGGTACATGCCAAAATCAGAACAATAAAGCGGGTGCTGTTATTTTAATTGTATATTCAACCCTATGCTACACGATTTACTATACATGTATGAGTACCCGGCGGTGCTTGTGTTTACTTATATGTGCTGCTTTTTTGTAATAGCTACGGCACTTAAAAACAACGGGCTTGTAGACATTGGTTGGGGCTTGGGCTTTTGTATGCTGGCTATAATGTTACTCCCCAGCTACGGCAGCAACGACAGGCAGGTGCTTATTACTACACTTACGCTGCTCTGGGGGTTAAGGCTGGCAATATTTCTATTCTTTCGCAACTATGGCAAACCCGAAGACTTCCGCTATGCGCAATGGCGCAAAGAGTGGGGCAAATGGGTAGTACCGCGCAGCTTTTTGCAGGTTTTTATGTTGCAGGGCATTTTTATGCTGATAATAGCGCTACCCATTATTTTGGTGCTTAATGCCAATTTAGATTTTTTATTAGGGTCGGCAGAAACGGCAGATGGCATAACGGGTTACGGGCCTCTGCAAACTATTGGCATAGGCATTACTGATTACATTGGGGCAACTCTATTCTTTATCGGCTTTATTTTTGAGGCCGTTGGCGACCAGCAGAACTACTTTTTTAAGAAAGACCCAAAGAACAAAGGCAAGGTGATGAAATACGGCCTGTGGAAATACACCCGCCACCCTAACTACTTTGGCGAATGCCTTATCTGGTGGGGAATAGCGTTAGTCGCCGTTCAAAGTCAATATGGGTATTTAGCTTTTATATCGCCGGTTATTATCACCTTCTTATTGCTGAAAGTATCGGGCAT
>CAMBQF010000088.1 GCA_945869825.1 Chitinophaga pinensis
TACGATGCCGATGAAGTGCCTGTAGGTGCCGTTATTGTTGCCGACGGGCGTATTATTGCCCGCGGGTATAACCTTACTGAGCGCCTTAACGACCCTACAGCCCATGCCGAAATGCAGGCGATAACATCAGGCACTGAGTTTTTGGGCGGCAAATACCTGCGCGATTGTACATTGTATGTTACCCTGGAGCCCTGCCCTATGTGTGCCGGGGCGTTGTATTGGAGCCAGATAACCCGCATTGTGTATGGTGCTAAAGATGAGAAGCGCGGCTACTCTTTAATAAGCAGTAAACTGCTACACCCCAAAACAGAGGTTATTGGTGGGGTGTTGGGTGAAGAGTGCGGCAAGCTAATGACTGATTTTTTTAAGAAGCTTAGGTAGCTTTGTAAGCCTTAACCGCATGGTTAATGCTATCGGCAACAGGAATAAATTCATACCCTATAGCTTTTTTTATTTTTGCTGAAGAAAACTCCTGGTCTACCTGGGCATTTTTAACAGAATCAGCAGTAAGAAAAGGACGCTTACCTGTTATGGCTGATTTGATTTTACCTAACAGTATTACCACATTTACCAATGGGCCTTCGGGGGCTTTTATTGATGGGCCTTTTTTACCCAATGCATTGGCTATTTGGGCGAAGATATCTTTCCAAACCACATTCTCTGCACATAAAACAAAACGTTCGTTTTTAATACCGCTATCCATTAGTTGGATAGTGGCCTGGGCTACATCGCGAGCATCAACAAAGCCGGTAATACGGTTGCTGTAGAATTTAAGGCCTTTGTCGATAGAAGTAATAATCTCCGAGCTGCCTTTGGTCCAGTCGCCGGGGCCAAGCACCACAACGGGGTTTACAATAACGGCATCCAGCCCCTCCTCTACCCCACGCCAAACTTCACGCTCGGCATTGTATTTACTTATACCGTAGTGGGTTACAAAGGTTGATTGTTTCCAAGGGGTTTTCTCGTCGTACACACGGGTGTGTACATCGTGCCCCAAGGCTGCTGCTGAACTAACAAACACCAGTTTTTTAATGCCTTTGTACAAACAGGCATTGACTATATTGGCGGTGCCTTCTACGTTTATCTTCTCCATTTGGGCAAACTCGCGGGGCCAGTAGCTAATTAATGCCGCTGCATGGTATACCATGTCAATGCCCTCTAAGTTTTCTTCAATAGAATAATAGTCGGTAGTGTCGCCGTCCACCCATTCAATCTGGTTGAAAAGTGTTGTTCCATTATCATAACATGCAAATACAGCTTGCGTGGTTTTAAGGCTGGAAGCACTGCGGCGTAACGCCCTTACAGCGTAGCCTTTTGTAAGTAGATAGTAGGCTATATGCGAACCCACCAAACCTGTAGCCCCGGTTATGAATATTTTCATACGGTAAAAGTAGTACACATTAGCCTAAAGCCGTTAGTAAAAAGTATATTAAATATTGATACTTTACCTTACTTTTGTGGATATTCATATGAAAACAACAACGCCCCGCGTACTAGCGATAATTATGGCCTGCTTAGGCACCATGGCTTTAAGCGCCCAAACAATGCCCAAAGCAAAGTCTACCCTGTTTTTAAACGGTATTGCCCATATTGGCAATGGCACGGTTATTCAAAACTCGGCTATAGCTGTTAAGAATGGCAAAATTGATTTTGTGGCCGATGCCACTACCATTCGTATTGACAATTCAGCTTTTGATACTATTATTTACATAGCCAACAAGCATGTTTACCCGGGTATTATTTGCCCTGATAACCGCACCGGCCTGGTAGAGATTGATGCCGTGCGTGCCACTATCGACTTTGCCGAAGTGGGGGTATTTAACCCTAACGTGCGTGCGTTGGTATCGTACAACACAGACAGTAAGGTGATACCTACCATTCGTGCCAATGGGGTATTGTTTACCCAGGTTGCCCCTGTGGGCGGTTTGCTTTCAGGTTCATCATCGGTAATGCGGATGGACGGCTGGAACTGGGAAGATGCACAGTACAGCGCTGACGAAGGAATTTTTGTTAACTGGCCCCGCTCTAGCTACAGCTACGGTGCCTGGTACGATGATGAGCAACCGCTGGTAAAAAACGATAATAAGAACAAAGATGTAAACGCCATCCGCAACTTTTTTAAGGAAGCCAAAGCGTATGCCGAACTGGATAAAGCCGAGCCTATTAACCTACGCTACGAAGCGGTGAAAGGCTTGTTTAAAGGCACTCAAACCTTGTACATTCGTGCCGACCGTGCCAACCAGATAACCGAAGGGGTTTTGTTTGCCGAAGAAGCCGGTATTAAACGCATTGTAATTTCAGGGGGGCGCCAGGCCGATAAGGTAGGCGACTTTTTAAAGCAGCATAATGTGGCGGTTATTGTTACCCGCCTGCACTCGCTGCCCGATATGCCCGAGAATGACGTTGACCAGATGTACAGCCTGCCATTGCGCTTAAAAGAAAAAGGCGTATTGTTTTGCCTTGGTTATGAGGGCGACATGGAAGTTATGGGTAGCCGCAACCTGCCATTCCAGGCCGGGACTGCTGCCGCATATGGGTTATCTAAAGAAGATGCATTATCGTCTATTACTCTGAATGCCGCTAAAATATTAGGTATAGACAAAACCGTTGGCAGCCTTGAGGCAGGCAAAGATGCTACGCTGTTTATATCTACCGGCGATGCGCTGGATATGATTGGCAACAACGTTGAAGCCGCTTATATTGATGGTTTCCCTGTTGATTTGGATACCCACCAAAAGGCATCGTACCGCAAATACATGAAGAAATACGGCCTTAACTAGCCATGGATTTTTTACAGGAACTGAATAAGCATGCCGACAAAGCCGAGTTGCTTAGGGATGTGGCTATTCAGATAGAGAAAGACCTGAACCGTGCGGGTATAAAAACCGGGTGGACGGAGGAAGAGATTGCCGATAGCCGGCTGATAATTGACAACCTGCGCGATATACTCCACACCCTATACGAAACCGACCGTGGCAAGCTATCGGCTATTATGTACTCCGTAGACCTTAGCGAGCGCGAGATAAGCCGCCAGCTAAACCGCCCCAATGCCCGAGAAATGCCGGAAGAGCTGGCTATTTTAATCTTAAAAAGGGTACTGCAAAAGGTAGTGTTGAGGAAGTATTATAAGCGCCTTGGCTAATGGCCTCACTCCTGCCCCTCTCCCAAGGAGAGGGGTTCTCAATCGTTGCCATTTTTACCGTGGGTTTACACCCACGGCTACAGACATTTCACCCCTCCGGGGTTAAACCTTTCCTCGCTCTTATCTGCTCTAAACGCTACTAAACAATCTTGTTGAGAAATTGTCTATTCTATGCTACGGAGGGCTTAGGAAAACCGTTAAGATTTACTTAACTTTGCCTTTTGAGTTTTAACGATAAAGATGGACAGACTTTCTTTTTTGGGTAACGCCGATATTGCTACCATTGATGCGATGTATAAGCAATACATTAGCGACCCTACGGCCCTTGATACTACGTGGCAGCATTTTTTTGAAGGCTTTGAATTTGCCCGCACCAATTTTGACGAAGGGGCTGCAAGCCCTGTGGTTGGCAAAGAGTTTAATGTAATAAGCCTGATAAACGCGTACCGCAAAAACGGCCACTTGTTTACCAAAACAAACCCCGTACGCGAGCGCCGCCACTACACCCCTACCCTTGACATTGAGAACTTTGGCCTTGCAGCCGCCGACCTTGAAACCAGCTTTGAAGCGGGTAAACTGATTGGTGTTGGCAATGCCAAGCTTAAGGATATTATTGACCACCTGAAGCATACGTATTGCGACAGTATTGGTGTGGAGTACATGTACATTCGCAACCCCGAAATTGTGGAATGGTTGCGTGCCCGCCTGGAAGACACTAAAAACCGCAGCCAGTTTACGGCTGACCAAAAGAAGCAGATTTACCAAAAGGTGAGTGAGGCTGTTTTGTTTGAAAGCTTTTTGGACACAAAGTTTGTGGGTCAGAAAAGGTTTTCGGTTGAAGGGGGCGAATCGCTGATACCGGCGCTGGACGTGATAATTGAAAAAGGCGCTGAAGCAGGTGTTGAAGAAATTGTGGTAGGTATGGCCCACCGTGGCCGCTTAAATACATTAGCAAATATTTTTGAAAAAGACTGCGCCGAGATATTTAGTGAGTTTGAAGGCAAAGATTACGACGACCAAGAGTTTAGCGGCGATGTTAAATACCATCTTGGCCACCATACTACAAGGGAAGTTGGCGGACGTAAGGTTAACATGACCTTATCGCCTAACCCATCGCACTTAGAGGCGGTAGACCCTGTGGTAGAAGGTATGGCCCGCGCCAAAGCCGATTTGCTTTTAAATAATGACTACAAGCGTTTGCTACCCATACTAGTTCATGGTGATGCGGCTATTGCTGGCCAAGGTGTAGTATACGAAGTAATACAAATGGCCTTTTTAGACGGTTACAAAACCGGGGGTACTATACATATTGTGGTGAACAACCAAGTGGGCTTTACCACCAACTATACCGATGCGCGCAGCAGCACATATTGTACTGATATTGCCAAGGTAACGCTATCGCCAGTGTTCCATGTTAA
Source organism: Chitinophaga pinensis (assembly GCA_945869825.1). Taxonomy (GTDB): domain Bacteria; phylum Bacteroidota; class Bacteroidia; order CAMBQF01; family CAMBQF01; genus CAMBQF01. The sequence continues at coordinate 4,561 of CAMBQF010000088.1, forward strand.
TGGAGATGATATTGAGGCCGTAGTACACGTTACCAAACTGGCAATGGAATACCGCCAAACGTTTGGCCTCGATGTGTTTATTGACCTATTGGGCTACCGTAAATACGGGCATAACGAGGGCGATGAGCCACGCTTTACCCAGCCAGTGCTATACAAAGCGATAGAGAAACACCCGAACCCACGTAAGATATACGAAACACAACTTACTACAGAAGGTGTTATTGATGCTGCCTACGCCAAGCAGGTGGAAGTTGCTTACAAAGAGAAACTGCAACAACAGCTGGACCGCTCTAAAGAAATAACCAAAAACGTTATAAAGCCTTTCTTAAGTGACGACTGGAAAGACTTACGCTTAGCTACGCAAGACGATTTTGAAAAATCGCCAGAGACGGGAGCTGATAAAAAAAGCATACAACAGGTACTGGAGAAAATATCGGAAGTACCGGAAGGTAAAAAGTTCTTTAAAAAGATACAGAAGCTATTAGAAGACCGCCGTAAAGCGGTTTTTGAAGATGATAAATTTGACTGGGGTACGGCTGAACTTTTGGCTTATGGCACCCTTGCATTAGAGGGTTATAATGTACGCCTATCGGGCCAGGATGTGGAGCGCGGCACCTTCTCACACCGCCACGCGGTTATTAAAATAGAAGATACCGAAGACGAATACGTACCGTTGCAAAACCTTGATACCAAACAAGGAAAGGTAGAGTTTTACAACTCGCTACTATCTGAATACGGCGTGCTTGGCTTTGACTATGGCTATGCCTTTGCAGCACCTAACACACTTACCATTTGGGAAGCACAGTTTGGCGACTTTAACAACGGTGCGCAAATCATCATTGACCAATTCATCAGCGCAGCCGAAGATAAATGGTGGGCTATGAATGGCCTAGTAATGCTTTTACCCCACGGTTATGAAGGCCAGGGTGCAGAACACTCTAGCGGGCGCTTAGAGCGCTACCTGACGATGTGTGCAGAGAATAATATGCAGGTGGTTAACTGTACTACACCTGCTAACTTCTTCCACGTACTGCGTCGACAACTGAAACGCGATTTCCGCAAGCCGCTGATTGTGTTTACGCCTAAGAGCTTATTGCGCCACCCAAAATGTATATCTACCCAGTCCGAGTTGACTAAAGGCTCGTTCCAAGAAGTGATAGAAGATACTAGAGTGAAAGCTGATAAGGTAGAGAAGGTATTATTCTGCAGCGGAAAGCTATACTACGAGTTGGTAGACTACCGCGAGAAGAACAATATAGAAGATACGGCTATTGTACGTATAGAGCAATTATACCCATTGCCACTGCACCATTTAGAAGCGGTAGTAAGCCAGTACAAAAACCAGAAAAAACTGGTTTGGGTGCAGGAAGAGCCAGAGAATATGGGGGCATGGAGCTATTTGCTCCGCCGTTTCCGTAAACTGAATTTAGAACTGGTGGCACGCCACAGCAGCGGTAGCCCGGCTACCGGCAGCAGCAAGCGCCACGCCATAGAACAGCGCGACCTTATAGAACGCGCATTTGATAAAGTATTAGTAAGCAACTAACCCCAACATATACAATGATTGTTGAGATAAAAGTACCCAGCCCGGGCGAATCGATTACAGAAGTAGAAATAGCCCGTTGGATTGTAGCCGATGGCGACTATGTAGAAAAAGACGCTGAGCTATGCGAAATAGACTCTGACAAGGCTACGCTAACTGTTAATGCTGAAGAAGCGGGCACAGTAAAAATATTGAAAGGCGACGGCGAAAAGGTGAACGTAGGCGAAGCGATTTGCACTATTGATACCGATGCTGCTGCGCCCGAAGGTGCTAAAAAAGAAGAAGCTGCACCTGCTAAAGAAGAGAAAGCCGCAGTAGCTGAAAAGCCTGCCGCTAAAGCGGAAACCAAAGTAGCGCCTGTAAAAGAAACCCTGGCTGAAAAAGGCTATACTAATGGTGTCCCATCGCCATCGGCTAAAAAGCTGATGGACGAGAATAAAGTACCTGCTAAACAGGTAGAAGCCAGCGGACGCGGCGGACGTATTACCAAAGGGGATGTGCTTAAGGCCATGACCAGCGGTTTTACCGGCGAAGAAGTGGAAAACAGCCGCGATATTAAACGCGAAAAAATGACCAGCCTGCGCCGTAAACTAGCGCAACGCCTGGTATCTGTAAAACAGGAAACCGCCATGCTTACCACCTTTAACGAGGTTGATATGAGCGGCATTATGAATATCCGCAAGCAATACAAAGAAAAGTTTGCAGAGAAGCACGGCGTAAACGTTGGCTTTATGTCTTTCTTTACCAAGGCGGTAACTATTGCCCTGCAAGATTTTCCACAGGTAAACTCGCAGATAGATGGTGAAGAAATTGTATCATTTGGTTATGCTGATATTGGGGTTGCTGTTAGCACACCAAAAGGCTTAATGGTACCGGTATTGCGTAATGCAGAAAATCTATCGCTGGCTGAGATTGAAGCTGGAATTGGCGCTATGGCAAAGAAAGCCCGCGATGGTAAAATTACTGTTGACGATATGACCGGTGGTACATTTACTATTACCAACGGTGGTGTGTTTGGCTCTATGCTATCTACCCCCATATTAAACCCGCCACAAAGCGCTATTTTAGGTATGCACAACGTTGTTGAGCGCCCTGTAGCTATCAATGGTAAGGTTGAGATACGCCCTATTATGTATGTAGCCCTTAGCTACGACCACCGCATTATTGATGGCCGCGAAAGTGTAGGCTTCTTAGTACGCGTTAAGCAGCTATTGGAAGACCCAACACAAATGCTATTTGGCAGCAAAAAGCCGGTAGAGATATTGTTGGGTTTGTAATACTAAACGGATTTAAATAAAAAGCCCCGACGTTTACCGTCAGGGCTTTTTATTTGCCTTAAAGTAAGGCTATTACTTTATTAAGTAGCTGATACCGAAGTTTAGCGATACCATGTCTTGCGAGTAGTAGCGTAAAGCATTTTGGCGTTTTACGTCTTTGTTTATTTCAGTTAGCGAACTACTTCCATCCTCGTAAAACACATAATTGATAAGCCCGCCAAAAATACCGGTAATACCAATATTTACACCTGTACTAAACAACCAACGCTCGCCAAAAGCCATCTTACGACCCATAATCCAATCCCAATGGGGTAATATAGAGGTTACAGTACGTCCTTTTGTAAAAGCCCCTTTCAAATCGGGCAGGGTACCATCAACGTCTTTGGCTACGGCTATGCCTATGCCTAACTCATATCCCCAAAAGAAGCCAAGTGGGGGTGCTAAATCGCCATTACGCGGGCTATAAAACCTAAATGCAATGGTATGCGAAAGTTGCTTAAACTTGTGCTCTTCAATAGGTAAGTTCACATAGTCATCGTTAGCATCGTAGTAACCATAGGCATAATGGTCAAAAGAAGATGGCAACATGGTATATGATAAGCCGAAAGTCCATTTGCGGCTCTTGGCATAATCTACATGCAGGCCCATTCGCATATTAACGGGTATACCAAAGGTTCCGTTATTTAGTCCACCGCTAATATGCGGAGACATCATCAAATCAAAACCAACCTCTAACCTACGGCCTAAGTAGCCCGGCATTTGTGCGTTAGCAGTAAGCGTAACGACTAGTAAAACAAGTACTGATAATATCTTTTTCATCGTTCTGCTTTCTTAAAAATTTTTGCTTTTACCAGTGCGCTTAATCTGCTGCAGGTAATCGTATATAAAGGAGTTCATAACGTCGTACCTGTCTTTTAGCGGTGCGTGGCCTATTTTAACCATTTCTGTCTGCCCTGTTTTAAGGTTAAAAACGACGGTATAAACGTAGGTATGGCTGCGCTTATTTATAAAATACGGAATGGTAAATGGTAAGCTAAATGGGAACAAATAGATAGTAGCAAATATGGCCCAACCAATTCCCCTTTTCTTCTCAATAAAATTGATGGTGCCCATAAGGGTTAAATAGTCTGTACCATATTTTTTGGTAATATCATCAACACGCAGGTAGTCAGTTGGCAGCATTTTAAGCTTTTTGTGGTCAATACGCTCGTCCATCCAATCTATCAGAACGCCCATATCATTGTAGTTGTCTACACTACCCGAGTTAAATTCCTGTTTATCTAAAATTTCAACATCAAGGCCTGTTTTAGCCGACATTTCAATGAGCTTTTTATTGAAATCTTTTTGCGCATCCTCACTACCTGAATATGAAACGGGATTTTTTTTACGCTCGTCAATTTTCAAATAAAAAGGGTTTACAATAAGTACTTTGTCTACACCCAATGCATAGGTGTCCCACTCTCCATTATACTTACCTACGCTTTCTTTTTCATCAAGCAGGTATTGGTTTTCTTCATCGTCAAAGTCATCATCATCGTCATCAACTTTCTTGTTCTTCTTGTTCTTTGATGATTTACGTTTTGAAAGTTCTTTTTTCTCAGTTGTTTTATCTTTTTTGGTTTGTTTAGATAGCCTGTCGTAAGTATCAACAAAGTCTTTATCTTTAAGCAAATCAACAAAAGCATAGGTAACAAAGTAGTTTTTCTCATCTACCTTTTTCTTCTTTTTAAGCTTGCTTGTTTTGCTTTCTTTAGGAGTGTCTTCTTCATCGTCGGCCTCTCCATCTTTATTCTTTTTAGATGAAGTTGTTTTCTTTTTAGTTTTAACCGGCTCTTCAACTTTTGCTTCAGCGGTGCGGGTTGTATCAACAGGTGTTGTGCGCGACTCTAAAGAAAAAGCTGATTTATTTGGATAGTGCCTTTTTACCATTTCGTAAAAAATATCCTCGGTAATAAGGTTAACCTCTGTATCGTTATGATGAAGTTTTGTTTTTAATCTCCACGCAAAGTTTAACGCTACTACGTTAAGCTCATTGCTTTCCATTTTATCAAGCAGGTAGTTAAGCTTTTGCGACTCGCCCTGCACCTTGCTGTATTTAATAGATACCTCGCGCACCCTTTTAGAGTTTGCATACTTAGTTAAGCCGTATAGCGATTTTAATATCACCTTATTCAGGTAAACATTATCGGGGTTTTCTTTTAACAGGCAATAAGCCTGGTAAAGGGCTCGGTCGTACTGTCGGTTTATAAGGTTTGTGTGGCACAAATCAAAACGTGCCAGCTTACGCGCATTTAAAAACAAGTCTTCCGATATGGCGTAGTTGCTGCGTACACGGGCTTTGTCATCGCCTTCTAATGATGAAATTTTGTCGGCAATATCAGTACGGCGTTTAGCCAGGTTGGGGTGAGTTCTTGTTTTATCGTCTTCTTCCTCATCCTCGCCTTCTACCACACTAACTTCCTGTTGAATATAGTCTATTGGAAATAACAGGTAGTCAGACTCCAGCACCTTATGGTTAAACTCAAAATCTTCAAAAGGTAATTCAGAGTATTTCAACACATCAAACGTGCCGTTAATAGCGTCTAATGAGTAGCGGGTTTTAGCAAATAAATCAAATCCATTAACATCAGCTTCGCTTTCGTGCTCTTTAGAGTAGTTGCTTTTTGCAAGGTATTTCTTGTCTACTTCCGATTTACGGTAACCACCTTCTCCCCTATCAATTTTATCGTTTTGTACATAGGCTTTAATAACGTGCTTTTTTTGGTAGTGGATAAGCTCGTGGCACAAAACAAATGCCAGTTGAGCCTCGTTTTCCAGCTGTGCAAGCAAGCCTGTAGTAATAAACAAATAGCCTTGGTTGGTTGCAAAGGCATTTACTACAGATGATTTTACCACAAAAACCTTGGTTTCCGATGCCAGTTTAGCGTCTGAGGCTGTAACCTCCCTGCGCACCTTTTCAACATAGTCAGAAATAGGGTCGTTGTACAACAAGCGGCCGCTTATAAAAAGGTCTTTGATAGCGTAGCTGGTTTGTAAAACAAAGGTTTCTTTGGCCTTTTTGTCCTTTTTAGAGCCCCCTTTTGTAAGGTTTTTACGGGTAGTAGACATAAAGTCTTTTCCCGTCATCTCTACTTCTTCTGGCAGCGTACCCGAACTTTGCAGCGGGGTAAATTTAGCGAAATCATACTGTGCAGCCGTTTGGCTGTAGCCGGGCATTAAAAGTCCTAAAAAGGCAAGTAGTAAGGTGATTTTTTTCATCTGGTTCCAATAGTCAGAAAACAAATGTAAAAAGAAACTATTTGTCTGCCAATAATTTAGAAATAATAATAATTAGCGCCCCTTTTGGGCTATGCTCAGGTTGTTTTTAAATAGTTGGTTTGCAGGGTCAAGCTTAACTGCCTTTTCTCCATAAGGTATAGCCTTTGCATATTGCCCCAAATCATTATAAGCAGAGCATAGGTTATTATATGCCAGCGCAAAGTTTGGGTTTATTTCCAGCGATTTATTATACATATCTATTGCCAGATTGTATTGCTTTTGCCTGTGGTAAGCCAGGCCAGCATTTAAATAATCAACCGCTGAATTTTTAGAGGCAAGGTCTGTTCCTTGTTTTTTCTGGCTTACAGCATAGTTTAAGTTGCCTTGGGCTAATGCATAATCGGGACTGGCTTTTAACGCCTTATTGCATGCCTCAATAGCTAAATCAAACTTACCTAATGCATTGTAGGCCGAACAAATATTGTTATAAGCCGCAGCATAGTTAGGGCGGGCTGTTAAGGCATCTTCTGCAGCAGATATACACCCCTCATAGTTACCTGCGTTGTAATACTCAAGGCTTAGGTTTAAAAAATTTTCGGGCGTTGGGCTGGTTTTAACCAGAGCCAGTAGCTCATCAACTTTTGTTTTACGGTTTATGCTTGCTTTCAGATAATAGTCGGCATACTGGTTACCCGGAAAACGTTGCAACATACGCTGTGCCATGTTTTTCATTTTATCCCACTGGTACTCTGCAAAATAAAAACCCATAACTGTTGTATAAGTAGCCTCGTAGTCGGGCCCAAGGTTTACAGCCTGCTCGGCATTCCATATAGCCTCTTCTTTTCGGCCCTGTTTCCAAAGCCAGTTGGCGTAAAAATAATACCCCCCGTAAAAATTGCCAGCATATTTTTGACCAATTTTGAAGTGGTCATCTACATCTTTATAGTATTTGGTCGGGTTACCTTCCTGTAAACCCAATGCATCATAGGCTAAAGCAATATTAATATGCAGGTAAGTATAGTATGGGTTATACTTAAGCCCCATGTTATAATACTTAATAGCATTATTTAGATATTTTATCGCCGTTGCTTTATCGCCGTTGGCAGAATACTCAAACGATTTATTGTACTGTGTAAGGGCATAATTCATTAAACCACGGCCATTTTTAGGACTTTTTACCGTTACATCATACCAAAGCGATTCATCATTATCCCAAACAATGTTACGTTGATAAGAGCCATAACCATAGCCCGCTAAAACAAGCACAGCAACAGTTGTAAGTGCCCCCCATAATACCCCAGAGGCCAGTATTTTTTCTTCGAAATGTTTAAACAACAGGTAAAGCCCCCAAACAATACTTATGGCCAGGCCTATGTTTGGAAAATACATACGGTGGTCGTTTAAAACCTCTGAAAATGGCTGGATACTTGACGAAGGCAGTAAGGCCAAAAAGTACCAAAACAAGCCAAATGCAATGGGCCTGTATTGCTTTTTGGTAGTAAGCCAAAATGCACCGCCTAAAAGGGCCACAATAAATAACAAGCCAACAAAAAAGCGTGGGTCGCTGGCCGGAAAAGCGACCATGTCTGAGTCGGCACTTAAGTGGAACGGGGCAAAAAATTCTATAAAGTATAAAAATGCCACATACACCTCTGTAGTAATATACTGTGCAACAGTAAGTGTGCTTGGCATATACGTTTTGGGGGTTTTGCCCATTACCAGCGCATAAGCAAATATGGTGCCTGCAAAGCTAACTACAGCAGGTATTAATACTGCGGGTTTAAATATTTTTTGCCATGTGCTTGATTTAAAAATATCGGTTAGACTAATTTGCTGCTCAATCAAAACTACATATACAATAAGCATTGGGGCAAACATTAGTGCCGATGCTTTTGCCAGTATACCCAATAGCATAGGTATTAAATACAGAAAAAATTTACGCCCTGCAGGCCAGTATTGGTAAACAACAAACGCCATAACCACCAGCATGGTAGAGTAAGAGTCGCTACGGGCACATACATAGTTTATAGTTTCTGCATTTATAGTATGAAACATATACAAAAACGTAGTAAACATAGCAAAGAAGCGGATATAGCGCCCATCGCCCGAAAGGGCAAATAAGCGGGCGATAAAAAAGTACATTAATATACCTTGTATTATGTACCAGAAAAAGTTAGAGCAATGAAAAACAAACGGCTTTGGCTGGTCGTTTTGGCGCACAATGTAAGGCGACGCAAC
>CAMBQF010000089.1 GCA_945869825.1 Chitinophaga pinensis
ACGTCCATCTCATCACGAAGGGCTTCGCCTAACAGGTTTAATGATGTAACGGTAAGGAACACCGCAAGGCCAGGGAATACCACCAACCACCAGGCAGTAAAGTTGTTACGCCCCTCAGCCAGCATGCTTCCCCAGGTAACGGAGTTTACCTGAAAAGCCCCTAAGAATGATAAGCCTGATTCTATAAGAATTGCAGAAGCAACCCCAAACACCATGCTAACCAACGCGGGCTGTATAGCGTTGGGCAAGGCATGGCGAAAGATAATAGCCACACGTTTTAAACCCGCTGCTTGTGCAGCTACAATATAGTCAAGTTCGCGTATGCGGAGCATTTCGGCACGTATAAGGCGGGCAATGCCTGTCCACCCCGTAAGGCCTATCACCACAATTATCACCCCCAATAGTTTTTGTGTAATGGCAGCAATGGCTATAATCAGTATAATTCCGGGGATGGAGATGATAGTTTCAATAGCCCGCATCACCCAAGTATCAATAGGCACTGTTACTTGTTTTTTGAAGAATCCAATCTTTCCAATAGTAAATCTGAACACCCACATAAACAAGGCCACAATAGCGGCAAATAATGCAAGGCTGATTAGCAGCTGCAAAGCAAAGACCCAAACAGAACCGTTCAAAGCATCCACCAATGTGTTGGTGCGGATGTAGAACCCGTAAAACCACGCGGGGATTAAACTAACATACATACCCCATAAACCTGCGCGGCTGGTGCGCAAGCCGGTATCGCCAAAGTAGCCTGCTAATGCACCCAGCAATATCCCTAAAAACGATGCGATAAGCATAGAGAATATACCCACGCTTAGCGATATGCGGATGCCGTGTATAAGGCCTGCCAACGTATCGTCGCCACGCACACCGGTACCCAGGCGGTGCTTAAAGCGCGATGGCATGGGTATGGTTTTACCCTCAGCGTTGCGGAACAGTTGCTCGCCACCGGGACTTATGTAGTTTGCATTCATTAAATCACTGCGGCCGGGCGAGTAGGGGATAAGCGGCCAAGCGGCGCTCTCCAGCTTCATCTGTTTCCAGTCGGCCTCTTCAATATCAATATCCTCGGTTTGTTTGGTAACAGGGTCGGTAACAGTGTATTTAACTTTTGATGTAAACGCAGGGTAAAAGGTCTCGCCCTTATACACCGCATACAAAGGCTTGTGGTTGGCAATAAATGGCGCAAGCAAGGCCACAACTACCAGCACACCCAAAAACACCATAGATGCCATAGCAAAGCGGTTTCGCTTAAGCCTGCGCCATAGGGTTATATGTTGATAGGTTGCCATTTATTTTTTGCGGTTGTAGCTAATGCGTGGGTCGGCAATGGCGTATAAAATATCCTGCACCAACAGGCCGATAATGGTTAACACAGCAGTCAGCGTTAGCATAGCCATGATAACGGGATAATCCTGCCCCAGAATAGCGCGATAGGTTTCAAAGCCCATCCCCGGTAGGGTAAATACGGTTTCCAGTATTACCGAGCCGCCAATAGCATAGGGGAACACATTAGCCAAAACGGTAATCATAGGCAGCAGCGAGTTTCTAAATGCATGGCGCCAGATCACCTTGTTTTGCGGCAGGCCTTTAGCGCGTGCGGTGGTAATATAGTCTTGCTTAATATTTTCTAATACCGATACCCTGAGTGTGCGCGATAAAAACGCCAGCGAAGAATACGTAAAGCATATCAGCGGCAATACAATGTAAGGCAGCGAAATGATGAACTTTTGGAAGATGTTTGCATCAGTTGGATAGCCTTGTGCTGGTTTAATGCCAGAGGTTTCAAACCAATACAGTGTATCGGGATTGGCAAAGCACATTAGCAATAACGTAGCCAACCAGAACGATGGCATAGAGTATAACAGGAACAACACTACCGAGCTTACCCTATCAAACCAGCTATTCTTTTTTACCGCTGCATACACACCTAACGGAATGCTGATTAGGTAGGCTAAAAATATTCCGCCTAAACTAAACAGCAGCGTAAACCCAATATGCGATGCGATAATCTTACCCACCTTTTGCCCGCTTTGATACGATACCCCAAAGTCGCCACGAATAGCGCCCAGCATACCTTCGCCATCGCCAAACAACCAGCGGTGGTAGCGGTTATCGGTATTGAATGAAATAGTGGGGTAGGGGAAAGAGGCTAGTGGTTTTGAAGACTTTAAAAGATTAAAAGTAGTATCAACTCCTTCGGTAATTTTTCTATAAATGCGAGGGATAGTAACAAGGCTATCTAATTCATGTAATTGTTTTTCAATCTGTTTTTCGTCACTAACATTTAATAGTTGAATTAACTTTTCGTGAGCTAAACTTATTCTAGTTATGTCTTCTGCAGTTGGTCGGATATAAAAATGATATTCAGATGTAGGATAAGTATCAGGATAATTAATTCCTCCTGTAATTGGATCAATCCAACTAAAAAACGTTTGTAATTTAAATAGAAACTTTTCAGTAGAATCAATAGTAGTTTTTAAGGTTAAGTAATACTGTTGAACTACAGGCCAATTCCTGTATTCCTCATTCAGTTTCTTCAACGTTTCGCGCTCGCTGCGGTTGGGTATACGCTCTAAGGTATCGCACTCGTAGTTGGCGTTGATAGAGAAATAAAACATGGGTAAATCCAACCCCAGTTTATGCCGCTGTTCGCGGAGAATGTTATCGTGCTGTTGGGCGGTAAGGGGCTTTCCACTTTCGCGGGTGCGCATGGCTAATAGCTCTGCCGGGTCTACAGGGGCGTAGTCGTTAAGTAAAAAGCCTAAAAAAGTAATGAGTATTAGCGAGGGTATAAACTGAAGCAGCCGTTTTAGAATATACCTTACCAAGCGCGTTGTTTTTAGTTAGGGGTTTCAGCCTTTACTATGCTGCCGGCAAGCACCCTAAGGGCGTTAAGCATTACGTTAGGGTTATCGCTAACCATAACCACATTGCCATAGCGTTTGTGTATGGCTACGCAGCGGCGCGGCGCGTATAAGAATACATACGGTTGATCGTCGTATACAATTTTTTGCAGCTTTTTGCTGAACACAATGCGTTGGTCGGCATTGGTTGCATAGCGTATAGAGTCTATCAGTGCATCCGTTTCAGCATTGCCAAACCCGGTAAGGTTAGACCCGCCCGATGCCCACTCGCGTGTGCTCCATAGCTGGCTGTAGTCTTCAGGTTGTGAGTTGCCACCCCATTGACCAAATACCATATCAAAATCGTGTGTGCTGGCTTTTTTACCAATAAGCGGGGCTTCAATGCCCACCATGTTGGCTTTAACACCGCCTTTTTGCATGCCCTCGGCCATAAGTTTAGCCATATCGGCAACAACAGGGTTACCGGCAGGGAAGTTAAATTCAAACTCCAGTTGCAGCTTTTTACCGTCCACTACTTTATCGCGGATGTTATCGCCATCGGTATCTTTCCAGCCGGCTTCGTCCAATAGTTTTTTAGCGCCTTCTACATCAAGTGGAAGAGGTTTTAATGTGCTATCCACCTCGCCTTTTTTAAGTGGTGATACCATAGTTGCAATGCGGCTACCGTTACCGGCACGCACGGTGCGGATGATATCATCAACCGGAATAAGCATGGCTATAGCGCGGCGTACTTTTTTATCGGTAAACAGTTTTTTATGCTTGTTGCCATCAGGCTTCATGTTAAAGGCTAAATACGCCCAACCGTAAGCCGGTACTAAATACGAGTGGTAGTTTTTGTTGAAAGCAGGGTCTTTCTGCAACTCTTTTAACGCACGGGTACTGATGATGTTTGTGGCATCAAACTTCTGCGATTTAAAATCAAGTTTAACAGAATTTTCGTCGCGGTTAAGTTTAAAAATGATTTTCTCTGCAATGCCTTTATCGTGCATATCGGCAGCAGCCAGTTTATCAACCCAATGGTTTTTCTTTTTCTCCAGAGTGATGCTAATGCCGGGTTCCCATGCGGTAACTTTATACGCACCCAGGCCATTGAAAAATGCAGGGTCAGAGCCGTACTTGGCATCGTTAAATTCTTTGGCCCATGCTTTAAGGTCAGTGTTGTCTTTTTTTCCTGCTGCGGTAGAAACAGTTTCGCCAAAGCCATAGTTTGCCAAAACATTGTTTTTATCAAAGTAGCTGCGTTGCAATAAGGGGAAGTCGGCCACAAGGTTTACATTGTTCATGTACTTGCGTTTCATCACCACTGTAAACTTGCGTTTGTTGGCAGGGTCTACTACAATGTTGGCAAGGTCTTCAAGGTAAACACGTGCATCGGGGTTATCTAGCAGCGGGCATTTGTTGGCTTTAAAGGTAAAAATAACATCTTCAACAGTAAGCGGTGTGCCATCATCCCAGGTAATACCATCAAGCAATTCGTAAGTGTAACGCAGGCCATCGGCCGATATTTCGGGCATAGCTTTTACCAGCTGCGGGCGCATGCTGCGGTTTAGCAAATCGTTGCTAAGCAATGTCATTTGGGTGTAGCGAAAAATAAACTCACGCTCGGCAGAAATGCTGTTGGTAGGGTGCAGGTTATCGGGCTGCGATGTAACGTGAAAAATAACAATGTTGTTTTTAGACCATGTAGAATCGGCCAATTTAGCGTCTGCAAATTTTATATAGGAACCCGTGCTATCTATTGCGGGCATATCAGCAACCCCTTTGCCGTTAGGTCCACAAGCCGCTAATATGGAGGCAGCTATAGGAATAATTAGTAGTTTACGCATTTTCCAACTTCAATTATAAGGTCCTTATTGCAAATATAGTTTATTGTAATTGCTACACCGCTACATAATTGGTTACTTATCGTAAAAATGTAAATAGGATGTTGTTAACAAAAATATAGGGTAAGTTAAACTAAAAACAAACATATTGCGTTTTCCAGGGATAAATCGCTGCAAGGTCTTGGTTTTGTTGAGGTTAAAAAAAATTAAGTTACATTAACCCTAAGTTTCCGACCTTTGTGTAAATTATTTTAGTGAATGAAACTATCAAGACCCCATACCCTGGCTGAGATAGCTGCTATTGTTGATTGCCGTTTTATTGGTAATAATGAGCATGTTGTTAGCGGCCTTAATGAGATTCACCGTGTAGAGCCAGGCGATATAACCTTTGTAGACCACCCTAAGTATGTGGAAAAGTGCCTTAATTCTGCCGCCACAACAATAATTACCAGCGATGATACCCTTACCCCACCTGCTGGAAAGGCCCTTATCATAAGTTCAGCGCCGTTTACCACTTACAACTTTTTGGCCCGCTTTTTTATGCCGTTTGAGCATAGCAGGCACAACATTAGCCCCAGCGCTACAGTAGGCGAGGGCACAATGTTGCAGCCGGGGGTTGTGCTGGGCAACCATGTTACCGTGGGTAAAAACTGTATACTGCATGCCAATGTGGTAGTTTACGATTATAGCGTAATTGGCGATAATTGCATTATACACGCTAACACCGTAATAGGTGGTGATGCTTTTTATGTAAAGAAAACAGAAACCGGTTACGAACGTTGGCATAGTATTGGCCGTGCTGTTATAGAGGATGATGTAGAGATAGGCTCTTGCTGTACTGTAGACCGTGGCGTATCGTCAGACACCATTATAGGCAAAGGCACTAAATTGGATAACCAGATACATGTGGGGCACGACAGTATTATTGGTAAAAACTGCCTGTTTGCTGCCCAGGTGGGCATAGCCGGTGTGGTTGATATTGAAGATGATGTAATACTGTGGGGCCAGGTAGGTGTATCTAAAGACCTTACCATTGGCAAGGGCACGGTGGTTTACGCGCAAAGCGGAGTGCCTAAAAGTTTAGATGCCGGAAAGGTGTACTTTGGTTCGCCAGTGGGTGAGGCCAAGCATAAAATGCGCGAGTTGGCTGCGGCACACTATTTGCCCGAACTGGTTAGAAAAATGAAAGAGAAGGAGTAATGACAAACTACTATTTCAGTTATAAAAGCGCATCAACCCAATATATAGATATTGAGGTAAACATACTTACCGGTGGCATTACCACCCTTTCTGTTCAACTGCCTGCATGGCGCCCCGGCCGTTACGAGCTGGGCAACTTTGCCAAAAATGTAAAGGGATTCACCGTTACTAATGAACAGGGCGTAGTGTTACCGTTTGAGAAAGTAACCAAAGATTGCTGGGAGGTTGAAACCCAGGGCGCAGAAACTATTACCGTAAAATACAGCTACTATGCAAACCAGCTAAATGCAGGTGCTACGTGGTTAGATGCTACCCAATTATACGTTAACCCTGTAAACTGCTGTGTGTATGCCGCAGGTATGGAAAACTACCCCTGCCGCGTAGAAATTGATGTGCCCAAAAGCTACCAACTGGCTTGCGGCGAAAAACACACCATAGAACTTAGCGATACAGGTGCCAAGCTGATTTTTGAAACCGAAGATTTTGACCGCTTAGCTGATACGCCATTCATTGCATCGGCTACTATGCAGCACGATACGTATGAGGTGGCAGGTACGCTATTTCACCTATGGTTTGTGGGCGAGAGTAAGCCCAACTTTACCAAAATAAAAGAAGACTTTATTGCCTTTACCGCAAAGCAAGTTGAGGTAATGGGCAGTATTCCCGTAAAAGAATATCATTTTTACTTCCAGATACTGCCAACGCCCTACCACCATGGGGTTGAGCATATTACCAGTACGGTTATTGCCCTGGGTCCATCGTATAAATTGATGTATGGTGAGCTTTACGACGACTTTTTAGGGGTAAGCAGCCACGAGCTGTTCCACGTTTGGAACATTAAGACCATACGCCCGGCAGAGATGCTGCCCTACGATTTTACAGGTGAAAATTATTTTACTACAGGCTTTGTCGCCGAGGGGGTTACTACCTACTATGGCGATACATTTTTAATGCGGTCGAAGGTGTTTACACCCGAAGCTTATTTAGCTCTTTTAGCTGATAATGTTAAACGCCATTACCATAACTATGCGCGCCATAACTACTCGGTAGCGGCATCGGGGTTTGATACCTGGCTTGATGGCTATGTGCCCGGCGCACCCAACCGCAAAGTGTCTATTTACAACGAAGGGTGCTTACTTGCTTTTGCACTGGATGTGCAGATACGTAAACACAGCAACAACCAGCATAGCTTAGATGATGTTTTGCGTAGGCTGTATGTCGACTTTGGGCAGAAAAACCGTGGCTACACGGCTGATGATTACAAGATGCTGGCAGAGGTAACCGCTGGCACTAGCTTCGACAATTTTTTTGCTGATTATATATTCGGCACCAAGCCATATAACGACTTACTAAACGAGTGCTTTGCCTATTTAGGCTTAACCCTGGTTGAAACACCTGCGGGTTTATATTCTGAGCGTGTGTTTGGGTTTAAGTACGATGGTAAGGTGGCAGCTATAGCACCCCAATCGCCTGCTGAAAACGCAGGGCTGATGCTAGGCGACAGTATAGTGGCTGTAAATGGCTACACCACCAGCTTTAACGACTGGTTTAACTACTTTGCCTGCGAAACAGTAAAGCTAACTGTAAACACCGCCGGCATATTGCGCGAGTTGTTGTTGCATCCCGGCAAAGAGCAGTACTACCCTACCTACGCTATTAAAATAGTAGAGGACGCTACGCCTGAGCAAAAGGCCGCATTTGATGGGTGGAGTAGTTAAATCTTCACCCACACCTTTTTGCCTTGCTTGCCATTGGCGTTTATGCGCATAAGGTAAGCACCGGCGGCTATGGTGCTGCAGTCCAGTTGAAGGGTTTGGCCCGATAGTTTGGTATAACTGGCAACTATATTTCCGAGCGGGTCTATAATATCAACTGAAATATTTGTTGTAGCATCGGCCAGTTTGATGTTTACAACATCGCTGCCCGGGTTGGGGAACAAGCTAAAGCTTTTCAGCTCTGCTACTTCATTTATGGCTGTAGCCAGTTTTAAAATTTCAACAATAAGTGTAACAGTATCATTACCACACGGGCCATAGGCAATTAGGGTTACCGGATAGTTACCCTCTGATGGAAAATCAAAAGAAGAAGTTTCGCCTGTGCTTGTTACATTGCCGGGAAACTGCCATAGGTAAGAGGTAGCTCCGGTGCCCGTTGAGGTAAAATCAGTAGTGTAATTATCAATTTGATTATAGGTAAAGTTGGCAACCGGTAAGGGGTTGGTTATGGTTACAAAGCTGCTTTGGGTTGATGTGTTGCTGCCGTTAGTATTGGTTACCGTTAGCGATACCGGGTAGGTACCTTCAGCCGGGTAGCAAATGTTGGTAGGGTTTTCATCGGTTGATGACGAAGGGGTTGCGCCTGTAAAAGTCCACTGCACGTTACTAAATGGCCCTCCTGAACTTATATTGGTAAAGGCTATGCAGGTACCTTCGCACCCACCGGTGGTATCGGCAACAAAAGTGGCTACGGGTGCTTGTTGTGTGCCAGGCCCCAGTATGCAACAGTTGCCCCCTGCCGATACATTATACGTTGCGTTTTGCCAGCAGTTATATTGTATGTTGTGTCCGTATAAGGAGCCTCCTGTTTGTTGGGTAAAATAATATACTACTTGGTCTACCGTATTGCAGCCGCCCTGGTTGCCAATGGTATCGCAAGCGTAGGCGCATATAATGTTGGGCCAGCCATTGGTTGTTTGATAATCTACCGAAGGGTAGGTTTGTATTTGTATCAGGTTGTTGGGCACCCCGGTGATTGATGTTATAAAATTACCCTGATTGCAGTTGTTGTTGTTTTGGGTAGAATTAAAGCCGGCATACAGCACCTGGGTAACATTGCCTGCAAAAGTGCCGCTAATGGTTACCTGCACAGGCTCATACGTACAAATACCAATTTTAAGGTTGGGTATGTTTACATCAACATTTATGTTGATAATGCCCCCGTCGTAGTTAGAATATAGCATAAGGTTGCCGTTGTTTACACAAGGGGTTTGGGCGTTGGTGTTTATTGTAAATAATAAGGCTGCAAAGGCTATAAAAACGTAGCGTAGTTTCATACTGCAATATAATAAAACTATACAAAACAGCTACAGCAAGTGGTATTGTAATTAATACATATATAAGTAAACTATTAATAAAAACAAGAGGTATTAGCAGTTTCTGAAAGTACATAAACTATTACAGCGCTAATGTATTAGGCAGGTAAACTATATTTACTAAAGGTTGTAAATAATGAAATATATTTTTTCTATCTTGGCTGCCAAGTCAACCAATTTTAACACATGAAAAAGCATTACGTATTACTCATTATCACTTTATTGTCGGTCACGGGCTTATTTGCCCAAAGCCTTGTGGTAAAAGGAAAAATTACCGATACTAAGGGAGAAAGCCTACCTGGCGTAATTGTAAAAAGTAAAGAAACAGGCGTTGGTGGCGTAACCGATTTGGATGGTAATTACACACTAACCCTTGACCAGGCAAAAGACAAAACCCTTGTTTTTAAACTGCTTGGTTTTGAAGACAAAGAGGCCCCTGTAGGCGCCGAGGTAAACATTAAACTATCAAAATCTAACGTAGACCTTAACCCGGTAATTATATCAGCATCAAAACGCGAAGAGAAAGCCCTTGATGCGCCAGCATCAATAGGTACAGTATCTACACAGCAGGTGCAGGCACGCATATCGCCGGTGCTTACAGAGCATTTGCAAAACATACAGGGGGTAGATATTATGCGCACTGGTATTGCCACAAACAATACCGTAATCCGCGGGTTCAACAATATCTTTTCGGGCTCCGCTCTAAACCTGGTAGACAATCGTATTGCCAGTGTTCCATCATTGCGTGTAAACGTGCAGCAGCTTATACCAATTAACTATGAAGACGTAGAGCGCATTGAGGTGTTAAAAGGCCCAACATCGGCCCTGTATGGCCCTAACGCTGCCAACGGTGCTATCCACTTTATTACCCGTTCTCCGTTGGATATGAAAAACCGTTTTGAAACAACGGCCAGCTTAACCTATGGCTCTCGCGATGTTATTATTGGAACCGTGCGCCATGCAGGTAAAATTATAGATAAAGAAGATGGCCTGAAAATTGGCTATAAAGTATCGGCCCAATACCTTCAGGGCAACGACTGGACTTATGATGACCCTGTAGAGCCGGATACCATACAAAAAGGAAAGCAAACGGCAGACGGGCGCGTGCCTGTTGGCGACTCTATATCTAACAACCGCAATACATTTATACATAACCTGGCTTTTGATGCACGTATAGATTTCCGTTGGAATGCCAACACCAGCCTTGTACTAAGCGGTGGCCGCAGCACAGCCAGCGGTGTAGAACTTACCGGCCTTGGTGCCGCACAGATTATTGATTGGACATCTGGTTACTTCCAGGCGCGCTTCCGCCACAAAAACCTTTTTGTACAAAGCTATATAAACACTAACAACGCGGGTACTACTTACCTGCTGCGTTCGGGTGATTTGATTGTAGATAAATCGAAATTTATTGTAAGCCAGGTGCAATACACACACCAAATAATTGATAACCTCAAGTTTATTTATGGTGCCGATGGATTATTTACCATACCTAATACCCAGGGTACTATTAATGGCTTAAACGAAGACACCGATAATATTTATGAGTATGGCGCTTATGCGCAAGGCCAATGGGATGTAAGCGAGAAGTTTAAAATTATTGGTGCAGCCCGTTTAGACTACCACAACTTTGTTAAAAAGGTATTCGCCTCGCCACGTTTAGCTTTTGTTTACAAACCAAAAGAAAATCAAACCCTGCGTTTAACCTATAACCGCGCGTTCAGCTCGCCAACATCTAACAACGTTAACCTTGATATCCTTCAAATAGGTGATGCTTTTGGTTTTAACCCACAAATAGGCCCGCTGTTTGGTAACTACGATTTGGCTACCGATGTACGCGTATATGGCAACCGCAATGGCTACAACTATAGCTACGGTCCAAGTGGCCTGCCACAGTTCCGCTCTCCGTTTTCAGGTGCACCGGGCTTAGGCAGCGGCGACAAGCAAACGTATTACAACTTTAATGATACCACCTTTAACAATACCGCCTGGACAGTGGGTTACCTTGGCCTGGCACAAAGCGATGCGCTGCCCAACAACGTTAAATCTATATTGAATAATGTGGTGCCTTTAGGCTCGCTAGTTGGTTCGGGTAGCAGTATCAACCACGTAATAAAAACCGTAAACCTTACTACGGGTGGTTTTGATGGGCCTGTTTTAGACCCTACCAAAATTAAAGACCTTGGACGCCTGGTAAACTCGCCTACACAAACAGTAGAGATAGGCTGGAATGGTATTATAAAGCAACGTTTATTAGCTTCTGTTGATATTTACGGTCAAAGGATTACCGACTTTGTAAGCCCGCTTACGGTAATTACACCCAATATGTTCTTAGACCCTAACTCGGTTGCGGCGTTTTTACAGCCTATTATTGCACAAAACCTTAGCGGCCTTAGCGGCAATGATATAAGCACCCTAAACAACCAGTTTGGCGCTACCAATAACACTGAGCTTGCTGCTAAAATAGCCAGCTTTTATGGTAATGTTGCCGCAGAGGTTCCGTTTGGTACGGTATCGCCACAGCAAGCCCGCGGAAACGAGGTTATACTTACCTACGGCAACTTTGGCACGGTTAATATGTGGGGTGCAGATTTAGGTTTAACCTACTTCTTATCAGAAAATGCCCGTATTGGCGCTACTTACTCTTTTGTTAATAAAGACCGATTTATATCTGAAGGTTTTGAAATTGCGCTAAATGCCCCACGCCACAAGGTAAATATTAACGCAGGTTACAAGTTTGTTAAAGCAGGTGTTGATATTGGCGCACGCGTACGCTGGCAAGATGCTTTCCCTGTTAACTCAGGTGTGTATGTTGGCAATGTTGCAGCTTTTTGGACTGTTGATGCCAACGCCCAATACGCTTTCTGGTTTGAGAAAAACTTTAAACTGGGCATTACAGGTACCAACCTGTTAAACTACAAACGTGCTGAGTTTGTGGGAACCCCACAGCTGGGACGTATGTTAATGTACCGTTTGTCGTATACTTTCTAATACTAATTATAAACCCGATATTTGCAGCCCCCTCTTATTTAAGAGGGGGCTGTTTTTTTATCCTATGGCAACACTGTACCTAATACCCACCCCGCTGGTTGACGATGGCCCTGTAACATGGCTTAACGCTGACGATGTTACCTTGCTTAACAGCCTTACCCATTTTGTTGTAGAGAATGAGCGTACCGCGCGCCGCTTTTTGCGCAAAGCAGGCTTTACCCGGCACTTTGATGAGGTTACGATGAAGCTGATAGACAAGCACGCCGAGTTGAAAGATATACAGACCTATTTAGCACCGGCTAAGCAGGGTATTAATGTTGGATTGATGAGCGAAGCGGGATGCCCATCGGTAGCCGACCCGGGTGCCGAGGTGGTAACCATAGCCCATAAAATGAACATAGCGGTAAAGCCTATGATAGGCCCGTCGTCGCTGCTAATGTCGCTAATGGCATCGGGGCTTAGCGGGCAAAGTTTTACCTTTCATGGGTATTTGCCAATTGATAAAGTAAACCGTGCGGGCAAGTTAAAGGCTATTGAAAAACTATCGCAGCAGCACAAGCAAACGCAGCTGTTTATAGAAGCACCTTACCGAAACAACCAACTATTAGAAGCTATAATAGAAACCTGCCATGCCCAAACCTTACTATGTATTGCCTGCAATGTAACGGCAGAGGATGAATTCATCAAAACGAAAACCCTTGTGCAGTGGGCCAAAGAGAAGCCCGATTTGCATAAAAAGCCGACTGTCTTTTTATTGATGGGATAGCGCCGAAGGCCCTAGTCCTTACTAGCTTTGAATAAAATTTCTTTTTCCTCTTTAGATAGCGAATC
>CAMBQF010000090.1 GCA_945869825.1 Chitinophaga pinensis
TGCTTCTCCAACGCTGCTTTCTCCGCCACTAAACCCTCAATAGCCTTAACGGTGTCTTTAGGGTTTTTCAGTAGCTCACGCACCTGCTTAAGCTGGTTGGTTTGGTCGTTAAAAAAGTTTTCGGCAGCCTGCCCTGTAATAGCTTCTATACGGCGCACACCAGCCGCTACAGCGCTTTCCGACGTTATTTTAAACAAGCCTATCTGGCCGGTAGCGTTAACGTGCGTACCGCCACAAAGCTCTACAGAATATTTAGGGTCGAAGGTTACTACGCGAACCTCTTCGCCATATTTCTCGCCAAACAAGGCCATAGCGCCCAGTTTCTTGGCTTCTTCAATAGGCAACACCTGCGTGTTGCGGGTTATATTCTCGCGGATTTTAGCGTTTACTATCGCTTCAATCTTCGCAATTTCATCGTCGTTTACTTTAGCAAAATGAGAGAAGTCGAAACGCAGGTAATCAGCATTTACAAGTGAGCCCTTTTGCTCCACATGCGTGCCCAATACCGAGCGTAATGCCGCGTGCATTAAGTGCGTGGCAGAGTGGTTATTCTCTGTAGCATGTCGTTGGTCTTTATACACCTTAGCCTTAAACATACCATCTAAATGCTCAGGCAGTTTATCTACAAAATGGATAATCTGGCCGTTCTCTTTCTTCGTATCAATTATATTGATAGTCTCTTTATCGCTAACCAGCTGGCCTTTATCGCCCACCTGTCCACCACCTTCAGCATAAAATGGCGTAAGGTCAAACACCAGTTGGTATTGGTCTTTGCCCTTAGCGGTAACCTTGCGATATTTTACAATGCGTACATTTACCTCTAGCGTATCGTAGCCAATAAACTCCTCTACATCGTCTTTCTCTAGCACTACCCAGTCGCCGGTATCAACAGCCGTAGCCGCGCGCGAACGGTTTTTCTGCTCATCCAAACAACGGTTAAACTCTTCCATATCTACCTGCAAATCTTTTTCGCGGGCCAATAGTTGGGTTAAGTCGATTGGGAAACCGAATGTGTCGAACAATTCAAAAGCAAACTGCCCGTTTATGATGCTGCCGCTTAGCGTAGAAGCATAATCTTCAAAACGCTTTATGCCATTACCAAGGGTGCGAAGAAAGGCTGTTTCCTCTTCCTTAATCACCTTTTCAATCAGATCCTGCTGGGCTTTCAACTCAGGGAAGGTACCGCTCATCTGTTCAGCAAGCGTTGGCACCAAACGGTACAATGCCGGCTCGTCTATTTTAAGGAAGGTATAGTAGTAACGTACCGCGCGGCGCAATATCCGGCGGATAACATAACCCGCCTTGTTGTTGCTTGGCAACTGCCCATCGGCAATAGCAAAGGCAATGGTGCGTATATGGTCGGCACACACGCGCATGGCAATATTTATCTGCTCGTCGGCACCATATTTAACCAGCGATATACGCTCTAAATGATTTAATAGCGGGGTAAACACATCGGTATCGTAGTTGCTTTGCTTGCCTTGCAAAACCACGCAAAGGCGCTCAAAACCCATACCGGTATCTACATGCTGGGCAGGTAGTTTTTCCAGGCTACCGTTGGCTTTACGGTTAAACTCCATAAATACCAGATTCCATATTTCTATCACCTGCGGGTGCCCCATGTTTACAAGCACTTTGCCGTCTACTTTGGCGCGTTCCTCTTCGGTACGGCAGTCAACGTGAATCTCAGAGCAAGGCCCGCATGGACCCTGGTCGCCCATTTCCCAAAAATTATCCTTTTTATTACCGTTTATAATGCGGTCTTCGCCAATAAGTTTTTTCCAATGGTCAAAAGCTTCCTGGTCAAAGGCAAGGCCTTCCGATGCATCACCCTCAAACACGGTAACATACATGCGGCTTTTGTCAATCTTGTATACCTCAGTCAGCAGTTCCCATGCCCAGGCAATAGCTTCGGGCTTAAAATAGTCGCCAAAACTCCAGTTACCCAGCATTTCAAACATGGTATGGTGGTAGGTATCAACACCTACTTCCTCCAGGTCGTTATGCTTGCCGCTAACGCGCAAACACTTTTGGGTGTCGGCCACTCGGGGGTATTTTATGGGCGATACACCCAAAAATATATCTTTAAACGGCGCCATACCGCTGTTGATAAACATCAGGGTAGGGTCGTTTTTTACAATCATCGGTGCCGATGGCACTATCTGGTGGCCTTTAGAGGCAAAAAAATCAAGAAACGTTTTACGTATTTCGTTGGCAGTCATCATAAGGGTGCAAAGATACAAATTAGGGTCAAGGGGTTAGGGGTAGGGGGGCAGAAAAATCAGCGCCTTATTAAAACCCACACAGCTGTAAATAAATTTCGCAAAATGAATCTAACTCCAAGCATTGAAATCCAAATAGAAGAAGTAAAGCAATTTATTCGCCCCTCACTAATTTTAGGGAGGAGTAGGGGGTGGGTATGGATAGGCATAAAAGGCATTTTTCGGTTAAGTCCCTTTCCCTTGGTATGGGGTTAGGGTAAAGGTGCAAAGATAAGACCTGAAGAGGGGGGTTGTCAAGATTGATTTAGTTTGTATGATAAATTAATTTCTACATTTGATTGTTTTGAAATTAAAGATAATATGGCTTTAAGTTATTCGTGGAAACTAAAAATTAAGGATTGGGCTTTAAAAAGTATAGTTTTTTTGGCTCTTTTACTTTTTATTTCTATTATTTATTTTTTTTACAGTTTAGGGCTATGGCTATTAGGAGCATTAGTATTTTTCGTAATTATTTATCTAGTTTTTTTCTTTCAGCAAAAAAAAATTATTCTGAAAGCAGATGAATTTTTTGATAGAATAGAAATCTCATTAAGTCAGGTTAAAAGTCATAAAGCAGATTATATATACTTAAAGCACAACTATAATATCTTGGAGTATCGGGTATCCCTTTCATTTAAAATATATTTCACAAAGCAATTTGAAAAGGAGTGGAAAGAAATATTTTATAGTGATCAATTGGAATTGAAATTTAAATCAGATAAATCACAACTAAAACTTAAACCGATTGGAGATTATTTTTATAATTTATGTAAAAATTTTGAGGGTTTGATTAATAGCGAATGTTATAACTGCATAACCATATATGATGATTACTTTCTAATTCCATTTGAATATCATTATGAAAAATTAGAGAATGAGACTAGTTCTCGATTATACGCTATAGTAGAAATGAACAATAATAACTATACAGTATTAAATGTTTATTGCACAGAATTAACAGAAAATATACCATTAGAGAGATTGATTAGCGAGTTCAAATCAATTAGCAGTTAATTAACCACCATCTACCAACAAGCCTTCACCACCACATTCAAATCATTCACCCAACGGTAATCTTTGGCGTAAAGGGTGTTAAGGTTGCGCAGGGTGTTTTGGTCAAGGTTAATGCCCTTGTAGCTATCTGCCGGGTTTAGCGGTGCGTGTTTAATCTTAGGGAGGTCGGCCGTTTCTACAGTAGTGTTGTAGCCCACCCATGTTTTTTGTCCGAGTAATACTGCGGGTATATGCGGCAATAGCTTACGCCCTTTGGTAAACAAGATTATTGGAAGCAACGTCAGCATTCCTACCGATGCAAAAACATCGAACAAGCGCTTGCTGCGGCGGTTGTTAGCCTTGGCAATAGAGTTAATGTCTATAACGTATAAATCGCCATTGGTGTTAATAGAGTTGCTGCCAATGATAAACAGGCTCTCGGGCGGGGCAATTTTATATTCCACCTCGTTCCGCACCCCACTCATGTGGCTGATAATTTCCTGTGCCGAAATATCCTTGGCGCAAAAAATCACCTCGTTAATACCATATATGCGGGTAATGTCGGCCAATTGGTTAATGGTGCCAATATAATCTTCGCTCAGTGGCATGGTATCGGTGGGCGAAACTAGCTTTATAAACTGCGATTGTATGCCGCTTTGGCGGGTAAGGGCCAGCACGCGGTTACCTTCTTCGGGCAGGGCCACAATGGCAATGCGTTTGCGGCGGCTCAGGTCAAAGTCGAAGGTTTTGTATTTAATGGCATGCAACACCAGGCGACTTAGCACCATAGTAAACACAGCCCAAACGGCGCCTAATAATATTAGTGCGCGCGAGAAGCGGTACTCTTCATTTAATAAAGCATAGCCCACCAATATCAGCAACGTGCCCGCAATAATACCCCGCACTATGCGGCTTATGTGTACAGGCTTATCGTACCCGCCACTGTAATACACAGCACCCAGCCAAAAGAGGATGTACGACGGTACCACCACCTGCATAAACAGGGTAGGGTAGGCCCCGCCTTGCACATAAATCTGGTTATGTTCCCAGTACTCTTTAAGAAAGTACATGCCACCAAAAAGCACAGCGGCATCAAACAAAGGCAGGGCTGCATTTATAGCAAACCGGCGGACTATAGCCAAACCCGCACGCAGGTAAATAGCCATATTAATAAGGAACGAGAAGGTAGCCGCGTTTTGCTGCGAAAAGTGCTTGCGGGCAAAAATCACCATTGCTCTGTAAAACACAAACACATAGTTTACCGACCCCTTTTTGGTACTCTCGCCCTTGTAGTGGATAATACGCGTATCAGGAAAGTAGTAATTCTTATAGCCTCCTTTTTGTATGCGGTAGCTAAGGTCAATATCCTCGCCATACATAAAAAACTCTTCATCAAGCAAGCCTACCTTATCCAGTGTTTCTTTACGCATCAGCATAAAGGCACCCGATAGTACATCAACCTCGTGGGTTTTGTCTTTATCTAAATAGCCCAGGTGGTAGCGCCCAAATTTTTTTGACTTTGGGAACAATGCCGAAAGGCCGAATATCTTATAAAAAGCCACCGCAGGGGTAGGCAGGCCGCGCTTACTCTCGGGCAAAAACACCCCGCGCCCGTCTATCATCTTCACGCCAAGGCCGCCTGCATCGGGGTGGGCATCCATAAAGGCAACCACCTTTTCAAAGGTGTCTTCCTCTACCAGGGTGTCGGGGTTTAGCAGTAAAATATACTTGCCACTGCTAAGGCGCATGGCCTGGTTGTTGGCAAATGAAAAGCCTGTGTTCTGTTTGTTTTCAATCAGTTTAGCCTGGGGGAATTTATCCTTCACCATGGCGACAGATCCATCTACCGAGTTGTTGTCAACCACCCATACCTCTCCCTCCACATTTTTCAACGCGGTAAATACAGATCGCAGGCACTGTTCTAAAAAGTACTCTACGTTGTAGTTAACTATAACAACCGATAGCTGCATAAAACGGGCAAATATCTATATAAAAGCCCTCATTATAAAATTTAGCCCGAACTTAGCCCCGTGTCAAACCTGTTACCCGACCCCATAAGTTACTTTTTAGGCAAGCATGTGGCCACTTACCAAAGCGCTGTTAGCGGCAAACTGGAGGTGTGGGCCTACCGTGGAAAGAAAATTTTGTATTCAGAAAATGCTACCCAATCATTCGATACCCTCCATAAGCTTTTTCAAAAAGTATTCCCTGAGGCGGGCATAAAAAAGAAAATGGCCCACCCACCCAAGCGCATTTTATTAATGGGACTTGGTGGTGGCAGCGTTATATCTATTATTAGGGAAGAACTAAAAATTGATGCCCCTATTGATGCCGTGGAGCTTGACCCTGTTATAATAGATATAGCCAAAGAGCATTTTAATATAGGCCGGTTTTCCGACCTTACTATTATTAATGACGATGCCTACAATTTTGTGCAAATGGCCAAAACCCAATACGACCTTATAGCCGTAGATATTTTTGCCGACGATAAGGTACCCGTTAAGTTTTTTGAGGAGGGATTCAATCTTGCCCTTTTAAAATTATTGAACCCCGGCGGCAAGTTGGTATTTAATATAATGGTAGAGAGCAAAGCCTACCAGAAAAAGGCCCAGGACCTGTCTACCCTGTATGCAGAGCAGCCGGGTGTAACCGTAAAGGTAATATCGCCCATACTATATAACAATGTATTGATAGTAGAGCGGGCGGGTACTAATAATCTTAGCTAGAAAATATTTTTTACCCCCTGCCCATGGGAGGGTTGGGGTGGGGCTGATTTATCCTATATTTACACCCCAATTAAAAAAATATGTCCGTTTTTGGACGTTTTTTACGATTGGTTTTAATTCATGTTTGCAGATAGTACCCTAATGTTAACAAGGCTTTCGGCCATTTTATATACCCAAATAGGGCAAAGCTTTTCCGATAAAGGCAAGTTTTTGTTTTTGCCACCCCCGGTTTTTATGTCAAAATTTGTAAAATCAAAGTTGTAAGCCATGGAAGGAAAGTTGATATACTTACTAATTGCCATAGGCGCCGGCTTATACCAATGGTATAAAAAGGCGAAGGAAAAAGAGGAGCAGCAAAAAAAGGTTGGCAAGCCTGTTGAGCCTACACAGCAACCTGTTGATGTGGAGAAAATGTTGGAGGAATTGCTTAATCCCAACAAAAAAAAGGTTGTTGATGCTAAGCCGGTTGTGGCCGAGGTTAAAAAGCCTTTAGAGGCTAAACCCGTACAAAGCGAGTTTACTGGCAACGAGGACGCACAAAAATCGGCCGACCAGGCGTATGATTTTGATGTAACCAGGTATTACGATGAAATAAAACGAAAACAGAATGAGGAGGTTGCAATTAATAATATGTCGTTAGAAGCACAAATGTCCGAAAGTGGACAGTCTGATACCCCCGCAGCAGCGGTAGTTGACGAACGTGTGGAAAACGTAAACACCAACGAGTGGGTTATTGCCGATGCTGACGAAATACGCAAAGCAGTGATTTGGAATGAGATATTGAAACGCCCCGCTTGGGCAAATTAATTTTTTTTAACCTCAAATTTAACACCAAGTACGTTTGCGCATAACATTAATTTATATCTTAGCGAACTTTTTTAAAACTTAAAATAGAGTTAGAACCCTTACCAATACTGAATTATGGAGAGAAAAGGTTACTTTCTGGCAATTCTGGCTACTTTGTTCGCATTGTCCGTTTTCGGACAAGGCGGTACCGGTACCCTTAAAGCGGTAGTAAAGAACGTTGACAACGGCGAAACTTTGCCATTTGTGCCCGTGTTGCTTGAACAAGGCGGTACCCAAGTGCGCAGCGGCGTTACCGATATTAACGGTGAAGTCGAAATTAAACCCATTAACCCGGGCCAGTACGATGTAGTTGCAAAATTTATCGGTTTCCAGCCGGTTAAAATCAGCGGCGTAATTATTTCAGGCGGCAAGCTTACCGAGCTTAAAATAGACCTGAAACCAACCAGCCAGGATCTTCCTGTAGTTGAGATTACTTACGAACCACCTTTGATTGACGACTACGTAGGTACTACCAAAACACGTCAGGAAATTGTTAACCTGCCAACCCGTAACATCAACTCGGTGGCGGCTACTACTGCAGGTGTAACCCAGCAGGATGAGGGTAAAGGCATCAACGTTCGTGGTTCTCGCGATGACGCTACTTTCTATTTTATAGATGGTGTTAAGGTGCGTGGTTCTATTAACATACCACAGTCGGGTATAGAACAAATACAGGTTATTACCGGAGGCGTACCTGCTATGTACGGCGACTTAACCGGTGGTGTTATCAGTATCACTACCCGTGGCCCGTCTACACAGCACATGGGTGGCGTAGAGTATGCCACTTCTGAACTTTTTGATAAATATGGCTACAACCTTTTAGGCTTTAACGGCACAGGCCCTATCCTTTCTAAAAAACAAGCTGATGGCAGCAAACGTGCTGTATTAGGTTATTTCTTTGCAGGTGAGTTATTGTCGCAGCGCGACCCTGACCCATCAGCAGTTGGTAACTTTAGGGTTAAACAAAGTGTGTTAGACCAATTGCAGGCTAACCCTCTTCGTCCCGGCCCATTAGGTTCTGGTACTGTTCAAAATGCTGAATACTTAGGTAAAGATGCTTTTGAGAAAATATCGTACAAACCTAATACTGCCGCCAGGCGAGCAAGTATTACCGCTAAAATAGATATCAAACCATCAAAAACCACCAGCATTACAATTGGCGGACAGTTTGACTATTTTAACCGCGATTTGTATAGCTACACCAACTCATTATTTAACTCAGACAACAACGGCCAGCGTATAGATTATACTTACCGTGCGTACGCCAAGTTTACCCAACAGTTAGGTAAAGAGGATGATGGCACAGGTGATGACAAATCAGCATCGGCAATTAAAAACGTATTCTATACCTTACAGGTAGACTATACTAAGAACTCTGCCGTTCAGCAAAGCTCTCAGCACCAGGACCGTATATTTGATTATGGTTACATGGGTAAATTCAATACATTTAAAACCCCAATCTACAACTACCAGTTAGATACTATTAATGGCCAGTTGTTACCTGCTTTCTACCAGGTAGGTTTCCGCGATACATTATATACATTTGAAAAATCAGATGTTAACCCGGTTCCTTCTAACTACACCCAGCGTTACTACGACCTTAACCAGGGTTTTGTAACCAACAACTACGAAAACTTCTTTCAGGTTCAACAAGGTGGTGGTTTACTAAACGGCGGCCAGGTAGACAACGTTTACTCACTGTTCTGGAATACCGGTTTTATATTCAACGGTTTCAGCAAATTTAATAATAGCCAGTTCCGTGCGGTTGCTAATGCTTCTGCCGACATTAAAGGACACGAACTTGGCCTTGGTTTTGAGTATGAGCAACGTACCGACCGCAGCTATGGCCTTTCGCCTGTTGGCCTTTGGGGCTTAATGCGCCAGTTGGTAAACAGTCACATTGACCAATTAGACGTAACCAACCCACAACTGGTATTTGCCAACGGTGTATTCCAGGATACTGTAAACTATAACCGTTTGTATAATGGTGATGCTCAACGTTTCTTTGATAAACAATTGCGTAACAAACTTGGCCTGCCTGTTAACGGTTTAGACTGGATTGGTACTGATGCATTAGACCGCAACATACTTAGCCTTGACATGTTTAGCGCTGACGAGTTGTTTAACGGTGGCGGCGGCTCTAGCCTTGTTGCATACAATGGTTACGACCACACCGGTAAACTATTACGTGGCAACCCAACGTTTGATGATTTTATTAACAAGAAAGACGCTAACGGTAACTTTACCCGCGAGATTGGCGCTTTCCAGCCTATTTACATTGCAGGTTACATACAAGATAAGTTTGCCTTCCGCGATATTATTTTCAACATAGGTGTACGTGTAGACCGTTATGATGCTAACCAGATTGTATTGAAAGACCCATACTCGCTATACGAAACCCGCACAGCAGGTGAGCTTAATATACCAAACCGCCCTGAAAATATTGGCGATGACTATGTGGTTTACGTAAAAGACGTTAACAACCCAAGCACTTCTAACATTATTGGTTACCGCAGCGGCAATACCTTCTACGATGCTTCGGGTACTGAGCTTCAAGATGCACAGGTATTGGCACAAGCTACCAACAACGGTAAAATTGCACCGTTCCTGTTAGACCCTCAAAACCAACGTGTATCTTCTAACGCTTTCCGCGATTATAAACCACAGGTTAACATAATGCCTCGTATCGCGTTCCAGTTCCCTATTTCTGACGATGCACAATTCTTTGCCCACTACGATGTGTTAACTCAACGTCCTACTGCGGCTAACCGTTTCGACCCATTAGATTACTTCTTCTTACAAACTAACCAGGGTAACGTATTAAATAACCCAGACCTTCAGCCACAAAAAACAGTTGATTACGAGTTGGGCTTTAAACAAAAACTGAACGACCGTTCAGCACTTACCCTTACCGCTTTCTATCGCGAGTTGCGTAACCTTGTTCAGCAACAAGCCGTGTTGTATGCTTACCCTGTAAACTACACCACCTATGGCAACGTAGACTTTGGTACTGTAAAAGGCTTTACCGCTGCTTACGACCTGCGCCGCACAGGCAACGTTCGTTTAACAGCTAACTATACCCTTCAGTTTGCTGATGGTACAGGCTCTAACACATCATTTGCCGCTGGTCTTATCCAGGCTGGTTTAGGTAACTTACGTACACCTATACCTTTAAGCTTTGATACCCGCCACCAATTGCAGTTAACGTTTGATTACCGCTACGGACATGGTGCTGACTACAACGGCCCTAAAGGTTTTATGAAACATATCTTTGAAGACCTTGGTGCTAACTTTGTAGTACTTGCAAACTCGGGTGTGCCTTATAGCCAACAAAGCAACTACACACAAGATGGTGCTTTTGGTATCAACGACCGTCCTCAGCTTAAAGGCTCTATCAACGGTTCTCGTTTACCATGGCAGTTCCGTGTTAACGTTCGTATAGATAAAAACATCGAACTTAAATGGGGTAAAAAAGACGATGGTGGCAAACGCAAATCATCTTACCTAAATATTTACCTGTTGTGCCAAAACCTGTTCAACACCAAAAACATTATTGGTGTATACCGCGCTACGGGTAACGCAGATGATGATGGTTTCTTAACCGCTTCTACCTCTCAGGGTATTATTAACGGTAAAAACGACCCACAATCATTTATAAACATGTATCAAATGAAGATTAATAACCCTGCCAACTTCTCGTTACCACGTCAGTTGCGCTTAGGTGCCATATTAAACTTCTAATATAATATTGAATAATTAGCAGCTGTTTAACATCACATAGATTGATTAAACCAAATTAGCAAAGCGATGAGAAGTAAATTAAAATTAGCACTGGTTATAGCAGCCGCATTTGGGGCGCTAAACCTGCAAGCGCGAGAAAATGTGGGTAATCACCCCATGAAGCAATCGCAAAACGACAACAAGTCGTTGGCTGCCGCTTGCGACCCCGGCGTTGGCCGTTCAGAACTTAACATTAACAACGTGCGCTGTACCATTTTTACATCGGGCGATATGTGGTGGGATTTGAATACAACAGCCCGTTACGAAATTCCTAAAGGAAGTAACAAACACTCTATGTTTGCTTCTGCCCTTTGGATTGGTGGTGTAGACAACGGTGGTAACCTTAAAGTTGCCGCTATGACCTACCGCCAAACAGGTAACGACTTTTGGCCAGGCCCACTAGACACTACAACTGCCAGTATTGATATAGCTACCTGTGCGCAGTACGACCGCCACTGGAAAGTTACACGTGCTGAGGTTGAGGAGTTTGTTGCTAATTGTGGCAACCCAGGCTACTCTATTCCTGATGATATCCAGTCTTGGCCGGGTAATGGTGATCCAGGTTTGTTCCAGTCTAAATACCTTGCGCCTTTCCGCGACTTAAACAACAATGGTATTTACGAGGTGTTTAACTGCGAGTACCCTGATTACGATATTACCGGTACCCTTGGCTGTCAGGCTCAGCTTTATGGCGACCAAACCCTTTGGTGGGTGTTTAACGATAAAGGTAACGTACACAGCGAAACCGGTGGTTTACCAATTGGTATAGAGGTACATGCCCAGGCTTTTGCCTTCTCTACCAACGATGAGGTTAACAACATGACCTTCTATAAGTACAAAATTTTCAACCGTTCTTCTTTTACTGTTGAAGATTGCTACTTTGGCCAGTGGGTTGACTCTGACCTTGGTAAATATAACGATGACTACGTAGGTTGCGATGTAACCCGTGGTTTAGGTTTTACTTATAACGGTGATGCCGATGACGATGGACAGTTTGGTTACGGTATCAACCCACCGGCTGCTGGTTTAGACTTTTTCGAAGGTCCGACCGCTGATGCTAACGATGGTATTGATAATGACCGTGATGGTATTATTGACGAGCAAGGTGAGCTTATCATCATGTCTAAATTTGTTTATTACAACAACGACTTTTCTATTACCGGTAACCCCGAAAATGCTCAGCATATCTACAACTACCTGCGCGCCCGTTGGAAAGATAATACCCCAATGGTATACAACGGTACTAACGGTTACGGTTCAGGCACTCCTTGTGATTTTATCTTCCCTGAAAGCTCTGACCAGACTTTTGGCTGGGGTACCGGCGGTACACCAAGCAACCCAACTGTGCAAGCCCCTTGGGATGAAACTACTGCAGGCAACACTCCTGCCGACCGTCGTTTCTTACAATCAGCCGGTGCTTTTACCCTTGAGCCTGGTGCTATTAATAATATTACTGTAGGAGCCGTTTGGGCGCGTGCTACCTCTGGTGGCCCTCGCAAATCGGTAGAGCTTTTAAAACTGGCTGACGATAAAGCACAGTCGTTATTCGACAACTGCTTCCGTCTGGTAGAAGGCCCTCGTTCTCCTGATGTTAATATGGTTGAATTGCCTAACGAACTTGTAATAGAACTTAACAGTACTGATGTACCTGAAGATTACCAAGACTCTGTTAAAACCACTAACAATTTAGGCCAGCCTGTAACTGCGCAATACAATTTCCAGGGATACCAGATTTACCAGCTTAAAAATGCTAACGTAACCCAGGTAGACCTTGACAACCCAGACTTAGCACGTTTAGTTGCTCAGGTGGACGTAGAAGATGGTACTACCCAAATTGTAAACCGTTATTTTGACGCTACCGT
>CAMBQF010000091.1 GCA_945869825.1 Chitinophaga pinensis
GAAACTGCCAGTTTTTTGAAAACCAAATTCAGTTATTGCAAAATCGGCGGGGTTAAAAATATACACCGGGATAACTTCGTCGCTATTATCTATAGCCTTCACCAGTGTTTCGTTATCAATCAGCCTTAAATCAGTTTTAAACCAAACAATTGAGCGCTTCATAAAACAATATATTAAGTGTTTTGGCAGGGGTAGTTTTGGTGTTTAGCTAACCCATTGGCAACAGTTAAACCACGTTTGCAAACAGAATGAAAAAGGAATAGGAGTTGTTGCAATTACAACGGTAAGAATACAATTGAGGGGCAAGATTGTTTTTGGGGTGTGGTTGTCTGAACCTTGATTGAAGGATTTAAGGATGACAGGATAAATGATATTGTGTTGGAGATCCCGCATCAGGTGCGGGATGACTTCGATTAAGTGTTGAGATTGCTTCGCTTCGCTCGCAATGACGGTATGCGAAACTATATTATCTCAAAATACCTTTTCCACTCCCAGTCGGTAACGTGTTTGTTAAACTGGCGTACCTCCCACAGGCGGGTTCCGGTAAAGTGTTCTACAAAGGTTTCACCAAACAGTTCGTTAGCAATTTTAGATTCGCGCATGCGGTTGGCGGCTTCGTCTAACGTGCCGGGCAACACACCGTTGGTTTTGTTTTCGTAGCCGTTGCCTTTGGTCATTTCCACATCCAGCTTCAGGCCTTTTTCTATTCCGTATAAACCGGCAGCTAAGCAAGCAGCCATTGCTAAGTATGGGTTAGAGTCGGAACCTACCACGCGGGTTTCCAGCCTGCACGATTTTGAACCTAATGGAAGCGCACGTAACATAGTTGTGCGGTTGTCTACGCCCCATGTTAGGGTAGTAGGCGCCCAGGCACCAACCACCAACCGTTTGTATGAGTTGATGGTAGGGGCAACCATTGGTAAAATATCGCCAAAGCAAGCCAGCTGGCCCGCCATATAAGAGCGCATCATATCGCTCATTTTATGCTCTTTGTTGGCATCAAAAAACAGGTTATTCTTTTTATCCTTATCCCACAGGCTTTGGTGCACGTGGCCACTGCAGCCGGGTAGGTTATCGCTTATCTTGGCCATAAAGGTGGCTATAATGCCATACTGGTGGGCAATCTCCTTAACACCCGCTTTAAACAACACAGCACGGTCGGCAGATTCTAATGCATCAGCATATAAAACCGCAGCTTCTAAAACGCCGGGGCCTGTTTCGGTATGGATACCCTCAACAGGCACGTTGTAGGCCGTCATCATATCCATAATATCATTAAAAAAGCCACGGTTATTGCTTTGGCGCAATACAGAGTAGCCAAACATACCGGGCGAAATGGGTTTTAAATCGCGGTACCCTTTTTCGTGGGCGCTGTCTGATGTTTCTTTAAAATTGAACCACTCAAACTCCTGCGCAAAAAACGGTAAAAAGCCCATGGCATGTGCCTTTGCAATAACTTTTTTTAGCAGGGTACGGGGGCAGGTATCTTTAACACCACTTTCGGCATGGCTAAAGTCGGCCAGTAAAATAGGCAGGCCTTTCTCCCATGGAATTTCGCGATAGGTGGCGGGGTCTATGGTAGCGTTAGAATCGGGGTAGCCATTGTGCCAGCCCGTAACCTTGGCATTGTCGTATGCTACGTCGCCGGCATCCCAGCCAAACACCACATCACAAAATCCAAAGCCACCATCGGCAATACTTAAAAATTTATCGCGGCTAACTACTTTGCCACGTAAAATGCCATCAATATCGGTAATGGCCAGTTTTACTTTATTTATGTTTGAGTTTTTTACCTTCTCTACTACTTGCTGTAATGTGTGTTGCATATTGGTCAAATATATTAAATATCCCCTCTTGAGAGGGGTGTCATACCAAAGGTATGACGGGGTGTGTATTTATTCAACAACACACCTCGCCCTTGCGAAGCAAGGGTACTCCTCTCAAGAGGAGATGTGTTTATTACTAATTCTTTTTTACTACCAGCGTAAAGTAAATATACCCTGCCAGCATAATGGCTACAAAGTAAATAAAAAGCATAATATTAAATACAGCCATAGCTACTAATGCTATGGTTGCTATTATTATAGCTACAATGGGGAACAGGGGAAATGCCGGTACGCGAAAAGGCCTTTCTAAGCCCGGCTCTTTTTTGCGCAGGGCTATTAGCGAGAAGGATGAGATGATGTATAAACTCAACGCGCCAAAGGTGGCAATGGTAATAATATCGCCGGTGGCACCGGTAAACAAGGTGGCTATACCAATGCACATATTTACCAATAAGGCTATATGCGGTGTTTTAAACCGCGGGTTTATTTTGCCCAGTATTTTAGGAGCGAATTCGGCTTTGCCAAATTCATACGTAGCGCGGCCTGCGGCTAACAGCAGCCCGTTGAACGATGCTATGAAGCCAAACAAACCAATACTGATTAAGAGGTGGTAGAATAATCCTCCGTTGCCTGTAATATGGCTTAGGGCAATAGGCAGGGGAGAGTCGGAAACTTCGCCCTTGGCATTGTATACTACAGACTCCCACCCATCGACACCGACGGCTGATATAAATACCAGCGAGGCCAGTACTGCTAAAGTTGCCATGGCAGAGCCAAAGCCTTTGGTGATATTTTTTTGTGGGTTGATGGTTTCTTCGGCTACGTTGGCAATACCCTCTAAACCTAAAAAGAACCATATAGCAAAAGGGATGGCAGCAAATATGCCGGGAATGCCATTGGGGAAAGGGTTTTGCACAAACCTATCGGCATTGAAATGGGGTAGGGTAAAGCCACAAAATATAAGCAATTCTACTACCGCTACTATGGTAATAAACAACTCAAATGTGGCTGATGCTTTTACCCCGAGAATATTAAGCGAGGTAAAAATCAGGTAAGCCGATATGGCAAATACCAGCACATCTATCTGCGGAAAGAGCAAATTAAAATAAGCCCCAATACCTAAGGCAATAGCGGGTGGGGCAAATACGAATTCTATTATTTGGGCCAAACCCGCTACAAAACCCCATTGAGGCCCCAGCGCCCGCATGGCATAATCAAACGCTCCACCGGCTTTGGGTACAGCACACGCCAACTCTGTATAGCTAAGCGAGAAGGTTATGTACATTATCATAACAAAGAAAACGGCAATGCCAAGGCCCAGGGTACCGCCCTCTTTAAGCCCCAGGTTCCAGCCAAAGTACATGCCCGATATTACGTAGCCTACGCCCAAGCCCCATAACATAACTGGGCCCAGGGTGCGATTAAGTTGAGAGGTGTTGTTGTTTGTGTTCAATATACCGATATAGTTTCTTTAGATTCCGAATTAAGTTAGGGATGAAAATAGTGTTTAATGCTAAACTTCAATTTTCAACCCATCATACGCCAGTTCTATGTACGGCGGCAGCTCCTGCATTACCTCATCGTGTAAGCCCAGTTGATGGCTTATATGGGTAAAGTATGCCTTTTCGGGTTTTATCTCTTCGGCAAAGGCAATGGCCTCGTCAAACGTTATGTGCGATACATGTTCTTCCCTGCGCAGGGCATTTATCACCAATACCTTAGAGCCTTTTACCTTTTCTTTTTCTTCAGCGGTAATCGACTTCATATCGGTTATATAGGTAAAGTCACCAATCCTGAACCCGAATATGGGCAGCTTAAGGTGCATTATTTCTATAGGGGTAAACTGTAACCCGCTAACTAGAAATGGAGCATTGGTAATCCTGTTAAGGTTAACCTCGGGTATGCCCGGGTAGCGGTGCTCTGCAAATACATAAGCAAACTCCTGGCGCAGGCCACGCTCTACACTTTCTGAAAGAAAGAGGTCGATAGGGCGCTCCATTGCAAAGTTAAAGCCACGGATATCATCAAGCCCGGCTGTATGGTCTTTATGCTCGTGGGTATAAATAATAGCATCGAGGTGGCGAAGGTCTTCGCGCAACATTTGCTGGCGGAAGTCGGGTCCTGAATCAATAACAATATTTAAATCGTTGTGCTGTATAAGTATAGATGAACGTAAGCGTTTATCTTTTGCGTTGGTACTTTTACATACGGGGCATTGACATGCAATGAGGGGAACGCCCTGCGAGGTACCGGTGCCTAGGAATGTAATTTTCATTGGAGGCTAAGATAAGAGTTTTTTATAATGCTGAGATTACCTCATCCGCCTTTGGCGCACTCCCACTATATAATTAGAGTAAGTTGGCCTCTCTCCTTATTTTAAGTGACTTCATGAATAGAGGTGAAACATAATTAACATCACACAATTCATAACTCCTGATTAATAACTCATAAATACTATTGCCTTGCAATCATAAATTGCCTTACTTGCCATCGGATTTAATGGATATAAAATTATGCTCGTAGGAGTACCGAAAGAGCTGAAAGAGGGTGAAAAGCGTGTAGCGCTTACGCCAGACTCTGTAAAACAGCTTATTGCCAAGGGGTTTAGGGTGGCCATAGAACAAGGCTCAGGCTTATCATCGTATATAAAAGATGAAGAATACTTAGCCGTAAATGCCGAGTTGGTTCCCGATAAACACGCCCTTTACTCAACTGCCGATGTGGTGGTTAAAGTAAATGCCCCCGATAACGACGAAATTGCCATGATGAAGCAAGGCGCTGCCTTGTTATCATTTATGTATGCCCACTATAACCCGCAGTTGTTAGAGGCGCTGGCAAAGCATAAGATAAATGGATTTTCTGTTGACGCTATACCACGTATCTCAAGGGCCCAAAAAATGGATGCCTTAAGCTCGCAGGCTAACCTTGCAGGCTACAAAGCGGTTTTGCTGGGCGCTAATGCGTTGGGTAAAATTTTCCCCATGCTTATGACAGCAGCCGGAACGGTAAAACCATCGAAGGTGGTGATATTTGGAGCGGGTGTAGCAGGCTTGCAAGCCCTGGCAACGGCCAAGCGTTTAGGAGCTATTGTTGAAGTAACCGATATACGCCCTGAGACTAAGGAACAGATTTTATCACTTGGTGGTAAGTTTATAGAGGTTGCCACAGATGATTCTATTAAAACAGAAGGCGGTTATGTAAAAGACGTTAGTGCCGACTTTCTTCGCAAGCAACAAGAAACAGTTGCCCGCCATGTAGCCGATGCTGATATAGTAATTACCACAGCTTTAATTCCTGGTAAAAAAGCCCCTATACTGGTTAGTGCCGATATGGTTAAGAGTATGCGTCTGGGTAGTGTGATAGTTGATATGGCAGTGGAGCAAGGTGGAAATTGTGAGTTAAGTGAGGCGGGTAAAACGGTTGTAAAAGAAGGTGTTACTATTATTGGTGAACCCAATTTGCCATCGCTGTTGCCGCTTAATGCAAGCCAGTTGTATGCCAAAAATATATTTGAGTTTTTAACCCACCTGGCAACTAAAGACGGTTTGAAATTTGAACTGGAAGAAGACATAACCAAGGCGAGCCTTATTAATAAAGCTTAAACTATGAAAGAACTCATTCACTTTTTAGGAGAAAATATAGAGCTGCTTTATATCCTTATCCTCAGCATTTTTGTTGGGATTGAAGTGATAGGGCACGTACCGTCTGTACTACACACGCCGCTAATGAGCGGCGCTAACGCCATCCACGGGGTGGTAATAGTAGGTGCTATTATCGTAATGCTTGATACAGCAGACGATAATTATTTAGGCCTGGCTCTTGGCTTTATTGCCGTAATACTTGGCACGCTGAATGTTGTAGGCGGTTTTGTAGTTACTGACCGTATGCTTGAAATGTTTAAAAAGAAAAAGAAGTAGGCTATGGATGGTATTACACAAATTTACATTCTTTGGATAATCTACCTGATAGCTTCCGTACTTTTTGTTGTAGGATTAAAAATGTTATCAGGCCCCGAAACAGCACGTAACGGCAATTTAGTTGCTGCATTGGGCATGGGTTTGGCAATTATTGGTACTATATTTATACACCCGGGCAAAGAAGCTTCAGCAATGAAGTTGGGTTTAATTTTTGGTGGTATTGCCATAGGAACCGTTGTGGGTTGGCTAACTGCCAAACGCGTACAAATGACTAAGATGCCCGAGTTGGTATCTATGTTTAACGGTATGGGTGGTGCTTGTGCAGCCTTAATTTCGTTGATAGAATACCCACATTATGCCGATTCGCCAAAACGTGTTTTGCTAACCATAACACTGGGTTTGCTTATTGGTAGCATATCTTTTTCGGGTAGTATTATAGCATACTTAAAACTAAATGGTACGCTGAATAAGCCTTATCGCTTACCATCGTATAACATTGTTAATGCTGTGTTGGTACTAATTACTATAGCGTTGATTATTGCTATTTTATTTGTTCCCGCGTTAAATACCTATCCCGTAATCTTCGGTTTATTGGCGCTTTCGCTGCTATACGGAGTGTTGTTTGTTTTGCCCATTGGTGGTGCCGATATGCCTGTTGTAATATCATTACTAAACTCGTTTACCGGTGTGGCTGCGGCTTTTGGCGGCTTTTTGTATAACAACCAGGTAATGCTTACCGGGGGCATATTGGTAGGCTCAGCAGGTACGTTGTTAACTATTGTAATGTGCAAAGCCATGAATCGTCCGCTGTTCAACGTAATCTTCGGTGCTTTTGGCGGTGGTACTGCTGCGGTTGATACCTCAACTACCGGTGGCTCTGTAAAAGATATTTCTACTACCGACTTAGCTACGTTGATGTTCTATTCTAAGCGCGTTGTTATTGTTCCCGGTTATGGATTGGCAGTAGCCCAGGCGCAGCAAATTATCCGCGAGCTGGAAACTATTTTAGAAGAGAATGGGGTAGAAGTGAAGTACGCTATACACCCCGTTGCAGGCCGTATGCCGGGCCACATGAATGTACTGTTGGCAGAGTCTAACGTGCCATACGAAAAGTTGGTGGAGATGGATGATATCAATCCTGAATTCCCAACTACCGATGTGGTGTTTGTAGTAGGTGCTAACGATGTGGTAAACCCTGCTGCTAAAACAAACCCTGCCAGTCCGATATACGGTATGCCTATTTTAGATGTAGAGCAAGCCCACCATATTATAGTAAACAAACGCAGTATGAATGCCGGTTATGCAGGCATTGACAACGAACTATTCTACAACCCCAAAACCAGCATGCTTTTTGGCGATGCTAAGAAGGCATTGACCGATTTGGTGAATGAATTGAAGACTATGTAATCAGTAGTCAGTAGTCAGAAAAAATAAATAAACTAATTTAGCCCAAGGATTGCCCCCTTGGGTTTTTTATTATGTTAGAACAATACAAATCTCAAATAGAGCGGCTGGTTGATTTAGCCATTGAAGAAGACATTGGCGATGGCGACCATTCGGCATTGGCGAGTATACCCGCTGATGCGATAGGCAAGGCTAAGTTGTTAGTTAAAGATGATGGCATACTTGCTGGTGTGGAACTGGCGCTGTTCATTTTCAATAAGATAGACAGCCAACTTAAAGTAGACATTTTGCTGCATGATGGTGCTGTAATTACCAAAGGCGACATTGCTTTTTACGTTACAGGCCCCGAGCGCAGCATACTGCAAGCCGAGCGTTTGGTGCTGAATTTTATGCAGCGCATGAGTGGCATTGCTACCACAACAAACCGTTTGGTTAAGTTGATTGAAGGCACTAATTGCAAATTATTAGACACCCGAAAAACCACTCCCGGTTTGCGCATTATTGAAAAATGGAGCGTTAAAATTGGCGGCGGGCATAACCACCGCGTAGGTTTGTACGATATGATTATGCTAAAAGATAACCATATTGACTTTTGCGGGGGCATTGAAAAAGCGATTGATTCGGCCAATATCTATTTACAGAAAACCGGCAAGAATTTGGCCATTGAAATTGAGACACGAAACATAAATGATGTGGAGCGTGTTATAGCCAAAGGTGGGGTGCAACGCATTATGCTTGATAATTTTAGTGTAGCTGATGCGCACAAAGCCGTAGAGTTGATTAACCATAAGTTTGAGGTGGAAGCGTCGGGCGGGATAACGGAGGCTACCCTAAGGCAATATGCTGAAACGGGTGTTGACTTTATATCAGTTGGTGCGCTGACCCATTCCGTAAAAAGCCTTGATTTGAGTTTGAAAGCTACATTATGAGCGATTTGAAATGGTACCAACGGCCTTTGCCTGATGTTGTAGCTGAAACCAAAGTGTTTTTGTTAGCAAAGAGTGTGCTTAGCCGTATTGTGTTGCCGGGTTTCCATGGGTTGCCACTATGGTATGTATTGTCGTTTTTTTACCAGGGCTTACAACACGGATTGCTGGGTATGCGGGCAGCGGCACTATCGTACAATTTTTTTCTGGCTATTTTTCCGGCCATACTGTTCTTTTTTACCCTTGTACCTTATTTACCAATAGAAAACCTGACTGCAGAGGTTTTACAACTAATGCGCGATGTATTGCCGGAGGATATTTATAAAGTATCAGCAGGTACTATAGTAGATATTGTAAGCATAAAACGCACGGGCCTTTTATCGTTAGTGCTTTTTACATCGTTATATTTTGCATCCAGCGGCATCACCTCTATTATACAGGCGTTTAATAGTACTTTTCATACAATAGAAAGGCGCAAATGGTGGCAGCAGCGGGTAGTGTCGCTAAGCCTTACATTAATGGGCTTTATATCCGTTATAACGATGGCTTTGTTTTTCTTGTTTAGCGATATTGCCGTAGCATCGTTTATAAATAAGCAGATGGTAAACAAGTCGGTTGTAGAGGTATTGGTAAATATAATTAAGTTTATATTCGCGGTGTTTATGACCTTTTTAGGGATATCGTCGCTCTACTTTTATGGTCCATCAAAACGTAAAGGGCACTTTAAGTTTTTTTCGCCGGGCAGTATAGTGGCCACGGTGTTGTTCCTGGCATCGTCGTACGGTTTTTCGGTATACCTAACCTACTTCAATAGTTATAACAAATTGTACGGTTCTATCGGTACAATTATCCTTTTACTGGTGTGGATAAACCTGAATGCCTGGGTGCTTTTGCTAGGCTTTGAGTTAAACGCCAGCATACGGTCGGCAAGGCATACGAGGGACGCTTCTCCACCAATTGACAATGGTCTAGGGTCAATTGGTAATTAATAAAACAGATGAGATTACTTGGCTTCGATATTGAATTGCTGGATAAGCTGGGCGCCGCCAATGCTTTTTAGCAGGTAGTATACCTGGAATGTTTCGCCGGCGGTGGTGGTAAGCGAGCCAATGCAATATTGGGCACCACCTGGCTGGGCGCTTTTGTGTTTAAGGGTGTAGCCGTTTGGTTTGTGTTTATTGAAGAAATCCTGCACAACCAATTCAGCTTGTTGCTTGCTGTACATACCCTCTTTGTCCAGTATAGTTAAGTCTACATTGGCGGCAAAGTAAACAGATAAAGATTTGGCATTGCCGGAGCGGATGCCTTTACCTATTTCTTCGTATATATCCATTGGTTCAGGTTCGGGCGCAAACGCCGATGCAACAATAACCAAAGCAACCAAAATAATATTTTTCATTGTTTTTGAGTAATCAAGGAGAAAATTACAAAAATTGCGCCAAATATGTAATAAATTTATTTTCAGATGAAAATAACGCTAATTGCGGTTGGTAAAACCAAAGAAAAGTACCTGCAGGATGGGGTAGAGGAGTATGTAAAACGGCTGACCCGCTTTGCTACATTTGATATTGTAGTGGTGCCTGAGGGTAAAACAACAGACAGTACTGTGGGCAAACAAAAGGAGGGCGAGGCGATACTGGTCAAAATAGAAAAGAACGATTATGTTGTGTTGCTTGATGAGCGGGGCAAACAGTTTACATCAGAAAAATTTGCCGGGTATATAGATACCAAAGCCGCACTGGGAACAAAAACACTGGTGTTTGTTATTGGCGGGGCCTTTGGGTTTACTGATAAGGTATACGAAAGGGCTAATGAAAAGATAGCCTTATCGGAAATGACGTTTAGCCACCAAATGATACGCTTGTTTTTTACCGAGCAGTTGTACAGGGCGTATACCATAATAAAGGGGCACCCGTACCATAATGAAGGGTAAATCAAACTAAAAACTAAAAGTGAAAAACTAAAAATTGGGTTACAGTAAAGCTGTTAACTTTTAGTTTTCAGTTTTTAACTTTTTAGTGGCTTTGCGAAGGAGATAACCTCTTTGTCGGTAATATTCTTATCGCTTAGGATTACTAGGCGTTCTATCACGTTCCTAAACTCGCGGATGTTACCTGTCCAGTCATATTTCTGTAACTCAGCCAAGGCATCGGAGGTGATTTTTTTCAAAGCAATGCCATAGTCGTTGCAAATAAGTTTTAAGAAATGGTCTGCGAGCATTGGGATATCTTCTTTACGCTGATTTAGCGATGGTACCTGTATAAGGATTACGCTTAAGCGGTGGTATAAATCTTCCCTAAAGTTGCCCTTTTCAATTTCTTTTTGCAGATTTTTGTTGGTAGCAGCCACTACACGCACGTCAACCTGTAGTTCTTTTTCGCCTCCTACACGCATTACCTTGCTCTCTTGCAGGGCGCGCAGCACTTTGGCCTGGGCAGAAAGGCTCATATCGCCGATCTCATCAAGGAATAACGTACCGCCATGGGCTTGCTCAAAGCTGCCTTTGCGTTGTTTTATTGCTGATGTAAAAGCACCTTTTTCGTGCCCAAATAATTCGCTTTCTATAAGTTCAGAAGGTATGGCCGCGCAGTTAACTTCAACAAAGGAACCATTAGCACGGTTACTTTTTTCGTGCAGGTGGCGGGCTACCAGTTCTTTACCTGTTCCGTTTTCTCCGGTAATCAATACACGGGCCTCGGTAGGGGCCACACGGTCTATCATGTCTTTTATCTGCTTTAGCGCAAGGCTGTCACCAATCATATCAAATGTCTTTGATATTTTGCGTTTTAGCACCTTGGTTTCGGTAACCAGGCTTTGGCGCTCTAAAGCGTTACGGACTGTTATCAGCAGACGGTTAAGGTCGAGTGGCTTTGAGATAAAGTCGTACGCCCCTTTTTTAATTGCGCCCACGGCGGTATCAATATCTGCGTGGCCGGAGATCATTATAACTGGGATATCGGGCTGTATTTCCAATATTTT
This sequence comes from Chitinophaga pinensis, assembly GCA_945869825.1. Taxonomy (GTDB): domain Bacteria; phylum Bacteroidota; class Bacteroidia; order CAMBQF01; family CAMBQF01; genus CAMBQF01. The sequence goes on from CAMBQF010000091.1 coordinate 11,053, forward strand.
GTCCAACACATCAATGCCATCCATTTTAGGCATTTTAATGTCGCATAGTACAAGGTCGTACGCGCTTTTTTTTAAAAGCTCAAGCCCCTCAATGCCATCAGGCGCTTCGGATACAATGAACTTTTCATATTCAAATATATCTTTTAGCGCGTTGCGTATAGGGCGCTCATCATCAATAACCAGTATTTTACTTTCTTCAGCCATAATGTTCGGTATTAGCCTCTTTATCTATTTGCTTTGCCTTTAGTTTTGTTGCCGGCTTTGGGGAGGGTTTATCCTCTTCAAGGTCTTGCATTATTTTATATAGTATCCCCTCTTTTAATGAATAAGAAGAGAGTACCATTTCTTCCATTTTAAGTTTGGTAATAATGTACTTAATAAACACTACGGCCACCACAATCATCTCAACCCGCATAGGAGCCAGCCCTTTCATTTTAATCCTTTCATCATAGTTTGATGTAACAATAGTATGGTACATCTGCTCAAAATAATTTAGGTTAAACATGTAATCTGTTTTAACCAAGGGGTTTTCGGGGGTATGAAATTTATGGTAAATCATTTCGGCTAAACTATCGAACGAGCCCGACGAGCCAACCAAAATATCAGTACCAAATTTATCAACCGCCTCTTCCAGTATCTTTAACTCTTTTTTAAGGTAACGGTTTAATTCTTTAATCTCATCGGCCGTAATAGGCTCTGAGGGATTAATACGTTCCAAAAGCCGTGCCGCACCCAGGTCGAAACTATGTTTCCAGAATATTTTTTTATCGTTGGCAATAATAAACTCAGTGCTGCCGCCGCCAATATCCATTATCAGGTGGCGCTTTTTGCCCATTGGGTGCGCCTGGCGCACGCCGTAGTAAATAAGTTCAGCCTCTTTGTTGCCCGATATTATTTTAACTTCAATACCTGTCTCCGCCTCAATCTTTTTAACCAAGGCTTTACCGTTTTTGGCAGAGCGTATGGCCGATGTGGCAAAGGCGTATATCTTGTCTACATTAAATTTATCAATGTTCTGCTTGTGGAATTTCATGGCATTTAAGCCACGCAGAAAGGGAGTGTGTGAAATCTCGTTGTTGTTAATGCCCCCCTCGCCTAGTTTTACGGGTATCTTGTCTTTAAACAAGGGGATAAGCTGCCCACGGCGGTTAATTTCCGCAATAAGCAGTTTAAAAGTATTTGTACCTAAATCTATTACAGCTATTTTCAATACCGGTGGGATAGGATGTAAAAATAGGTTAAGTTTTGGTATACCAATAGCCGATAAACGTTAAATTTTGTTTTGTGTATAT
>CAMBQF010000092.1 GCA_945869825.1 Chitinophaga pinensis
TAAAGTTACCGTTAGGTAATATATCATCAACCGTTATGGTATAACCTACGCCTATAGTTTGGGTTGTAGTGCCTGCCTGTTCCATTTTTATATCTTGCGATGTGCTTGATTCGAAATGAAATTTCTGCCCTTTTTCCCAATTGTATTTAATGGTATACGTTTGTGCGTTAACCGCAATAAATAGCAATAGTAGCAGGGTGCTTAGTAAGTGTTTTTTCATATTTCAAATGTATAAAAAAAGCGGCCTAAGCCGCTTTCAAAATACTTCCATATGCATAAATAGCTACTTCATTTCTTTAGCTTCCATGCTAATTTGCTGTTTTATCTTCATTCCAGGTGTGGTCATGCCCATAACCGTTATGGTTGTTTTCATATCCATATCTTGCATACTCTTTACCAGCAGGCCCGTTTTAGTATCAATTTGCATAGTACCTTTTTGGTCGCCTTCAAAATTCATTTTCATGCCCATAGCGCCCATCATACCTGCACCATCACCCGGCTCAAATGTGGCGTTTACATCCAGGGTTACAATATTGTCTTTTACATCGGTTACTTTGTATTTAGTAGTAATCTTCATTGGTATAATGGTCGAGTTATTTACCACACGTTCCCAGGTATCGCCCACTTCTACGGCATCATCCGGAAAGTAGTTGGTCATCTGTTCCATCATATCGCCCATTTTCTTATCGCTAAACTCATTTTTTAGTTTATCCATCAGAGGGTCCATAATCTTAGCCGACTCTGAATCTTTCATCGAGTCAGGTACTGCCTTGTCAAAAGCCTTGTCCATTAGCTTTTCCATACCATGCACCTCAAGTACCTTACCTTTAGGTGTTACCACCATATCATAGGTAAAGCCTTTCATTATTTCAGCTTTGTCCATCTTGCCCGATAGGGTATCGGTTGTTCCCCTGTTTTCCACATCATACTTATCGTATGTAATAGTAACCATATAGTTGCCTTCTTTATTTATATCCTTTACTTCGTATATGTAGCCTATAGCAGTGGTATTATCAATGTCTATTACTTTGCCCATCACCTCCTGATTCATTTTTTGGGTGGTAACAGTGGTGTAGTAGTATTTTTTGCCTTTTTGATAGTTTAGCTGCAGGGCCAGTTTATCTGATGTTTTGCAGGCTGCCATTAGTAAAACAATTACCAACGGGGCAATTAATTTTGTCAGTTTCATAAATTTTGTTTTTTCTTATTGCAAAGGAAACCATAATTTTAACCAATTGCTTACTACCCCCACATATAACGATAAGAAATTATTAACCGCCCTGGGCCTGCTGTTTGTTACGGCATTTTTGGCCTATTGGCAGGTTATAACATTTAGCAATTGCCTAAAGTGGGATATGGTAGACCAGTACTTCCCCTGGCGTTACCATGTAGTTAGCTGCCTGCGCAATGGCGAGTTACCCCTTTGGAACCCCTACAACTTTGCCGGCTACCCCATTCACGCCGACCCACAAAGCGGTGCCTGGTATATGCCCTTATGGTTGTTCGCCCTATTGGGCAACTATACAGCCCATGCCAATGCTGTAGAGGTGTTTCTGCATATATGGCTGGCAGGGTTAGGTATGTACTTGCTTGCCCGCAGGTTTTATGGTAGCGATTGGATAGCCATAATTGCCGGAGCATCGTATATTGGGTGTGGCCTTTTAGTGGGCAATGCACAGCATTTTACCTATTTAATATCAGCTTGCTGGTTGCCTTTTGTTATACTGTATTTTACTAAAACCATTCAGGATAAAGGGCTCCGTAACCCCTTGCTGCTGGCCTTGTTTTTATCGTTGTTTTTTACCGGTGGCTATCCCGCGTTCTTTATCATTACCGCTTATATACTTGCTATAGGTTTTGTTTTGTATTGGTTGATGAATAGGGCCGAAACCAAAGAACTATTACTTAAAACAAGCTTAGTTGCTGTTGTTTTTGTATTGCTTGCTTCGCCCTCTATCGCATCGTTTGCTTTGTATTGGAATGATACTACCCGCAGTGGCAGCGTTAGCCTTGCTGATGCGTTGTTTGGCCCCTTTAGAGTAGCAGATGTGCAATCGTTTTTTAACCCCATGCTAAGCGCTGTAAACAAACAAAATACTGGCACCGATATATCTATGATGAATGGATACTTCGGCTTGATACCGCTGGTTTTTTTAGGTTTGATAATTCCATTTTACAAACAGTTGGCTAGGAGGGAAGTATTCATTTTAATTACTACCCTGGTGTGCCTGTTGGCTGCCTTTGGCAATACGTTTTTTATTCCCGTGCGTGCAGCCTTATACCACCTGCCGGGCTTGGGCATATTCCGCTTCCCTGCCATATTCAGGTTGTTTGCCATTGGTGGGTTTATCTTAACGGCTTCATTTGTAATGAAGCTGTATGAAGAGAGCGGAGAGCGGAGCAGGGAGAAATGGTTACTGGGTAGTTTGGGGTTTGTGGCATTAGTTATTGTGGCTTTGTCCGTTAAAGGCATAGTTTGGGGCAGCGTAGCTTCCGACTTTAAAGCCTTCCATTTTATTTGGGCCGATATGCCGGGCCAGTCGGCAGCGGCTTTATTGGGTGGCGGTTTGCAATTGCTGTTTCTATCGCTGGTTTTCTTCTTTAAGAAGAACCTAAGAGCCTTAGCCTTTATAGCCATTACCAATTGCATTGTGTTTGTGCAGCTAAATATGGGTACCACCATTATTAATAAAGAAAGCCCGCAGATTATTGAAGATTTCCTCGCACAAATGCCGCAAGGGCCTACTATTAACAACACCCGACTGATGGGCAATACCCATTTTGATGCTCCTGCACCCCTTTGGCGCAACCTGGGCATATTCTACCGCCAATCTTCTTTTGATGGCAACAACCCATTCAGGCTAAAGGATTTTGCCGCTTTTGAAGCTTCTGATTCGGCAAAGGAGTATACTAATAAGCCAGCCTTTTGTATTGAAAATGACACTATTGAATTTGGCGATGATATCCATTTTAACCGCTTGCAGTTAAGCGTGGTTACTGATAGTACACAAACACTTATTATCAACCAAAACATGGGGCTTAACTGGGAAATTAAATATGATTTAATGGAAAGCCTTTCGGGTGGTATGCCATCTATCAAAGCGTTGTTGGGTAATGCATCAACCGAAAATAAAATTAAAGGCGGCGTAGTTACTCGTATTCAGCTATCACCCGGCAAATCGGCCATCAACTTTAAGTACAACCCACCTTATGTATTTGAGTTCTTCATCATCAGTACGGTAATATTGCTATTATCTTTAGGGGCTTTGTTTTGGAATCCTAAAGATTAATTATTACTTCCTCCGTTTCCTTTCTTTAATAAGTAATGATAACTCCCTTGGGGTTTGGCCGGCAACAGAGGTGTTCTCCTCGGCACGACGCAATAAGTATGGCAATACATCGCGCACAGGGCCATAAGGCACATACTTAGCAACGTTGTAGCCTGCATATGCAAGGTTAAAGCTTATATGGTCGCTCATCCCCAATAGTTGCGAAAAATAGATATGCTTGTGGTTATAAGGCAAACCTGCACTGTGCATTAATTCGGCCAGCAGCATACAGCTTTCTTCGTTGTGAGAGCCTGCGCAAATAGCCAGTGTTTCAATATGCTCTACACAGTATTTTAATGCTCCGTTGTACCCATCGTCTGTAGCCTGCTTGTTTACCTGCACCGGCGATGCATAGCCCATTTTTTCAGCACGGTTGCGCTCTTTTTCCATATAGGCACCTCGTACCAGCTTAAAGCCCGGAATATACCCCGCGGCCTTAGCCTTTTGGTGGGCATCTACCATATGGGCATAGCGCTCAGTAAGGTAAAGCTGTATGGTATTGTATACAATCGGTTTTACCTTGTTGTACAATTCCATTTGTGGATAGCAAAGGGCATCTACCGCCAGTTGAATCCAACTTTCTTCGGCATCAAAAAATATAGGGGTATCAGCTTCGGCAGCCGCTTTGCAAACAGTAGCTACCCGTTTTTCAACTGCCAGCCACTCCGCTTGTTCTTCTTTAGTCAGTTTATCTTGGGCACTTACCTTTTCAAGCAATTCAAAAGGGGCAAGGCCGGTTACCTTAAATACTGCAAAAGCAATGCATTTATCGGTTTTAGATTGTACTATACTTTCCAGGACCTCATTTACAACGCGCTCAAAATCGGCAGTTGTGCCTTTTCCTTCTACAGAGTAGTCCAGTATAGTACCCACCCCATAGTCCGCAAGGTATTGCATAGTGCTGTTGCAATCGCGTATAGTTTCACCCCCGCAAAACTGCTTATACAATGTTTGTCTTACTATTGGGCCAATAGGCAGGTGCAAATCAACTGCTAGGTTGGCAAAGGGCTTACTTATTTTTACAAGGGTATTGCTGCCTATAAGCTTAAACAGCCAGTAGGCCCTTTTAAGGTCATAATCGCTTTTTCCGGCAAAGGCAACTTCTGTATTGTCAAACGAGAGATTCACACCTCCCTTAACATTTTGGGGCATAATTAGTTCAAAATGACGAGCTTCTCATACTTGTCGGCTTTCTTGCCTTCCTCGTCGGTTATTTTCAGGCGGTAAATATACACACCTCTGCCGATTTTATCGCCAAAGTCGTCTAAACCATCCCAGCTAATGCAATCGGCACGAAAACCGCCGCTGTTCAGCGTGGTGTTTATGGTTTTAACAATTTTGCCTGATACTGTAAATACCTGCACCTGCACATCTAACACCTCGTTAGGTCTGTTATGTTCAAACATAAAGCAGGTATTCGTTGTAAACGGGTTAGGGTAGTTAAGTACATGTTCAAGTGCTAAGCCAGCATCGCGCGCAACTACAAAGTCAATAGTTGTTTCGTTAGAGTTGTTGCAAACATCCCATGCTTTTACGCGTAAACTGTGCGGACCATCTTTTAGACCTGCAAATGGGTAACGTACGCTACCGCGAGAGTATGAGTTTAAGTTAGCCTCGTAATAATCATTAAATACATAAGGCTCTAGAGTGTTGTTATCCAGAATGCCAATCAAATCGTGCCCAATACCTGTGCCTACCGTGTTTATGCCGTTGGTATCGGCCAGCATTGCAATTAGCGTCGGGTTTTCATTTGTCATACCACCGTTAGCAAATTTGGTATCATTCATATACAACATAATGGCAGGGCCTACATTGTCGCATAAGTTTGAGGTGTCTGAGCCACCAATTACCAGTTCTTTAACACCGTGGGCATCTTCATCGCGCACTCCGTTTTCGGCATAGTAGCTTATTTTGCCGTAGCCGTATTGGTAAGATATGTCTTTAGGTACAGGGAAGGTAAAAGTAAACTCACCGTTTACCACACTGGCTTTGCCTTTGTATATAATATTGCGTTGGGTTTTAAAGGTCATAACCGGGCTGTCCTCATCCTGGCCAAGGGTTTGTACAGTAATAGGCTTATCATATATAGTAGGGTAAATAGTGCCATTGTAGCCGGTAAGCACCCCTGGTGCGGTGCGGCTTTTTATGTAGCCTTTTACGGTAACCAGTTGCAATGCCTTAATAGTATCTATAGATGTTTGGGTAACCGGGTTGCCGTTAATTTCAGTAGTTACCACATCGTGTATCGGGTAGTTAAGGCGCAGGGCAGGGTCACCCAGCAGAGTAAAGTTTCGCGAGTTTCCATCATTAGCCATAGCTACTTTGGTAGAGCGGTATAAGTCGCCCATACGTGGGCGCTGACCTACCTTTATAGTGTTTAGCATGTATTGGTAAAACTTGGTGTTGAGTGTAAAGTTAGGGCTGGAATATACTACACGGGTGGTAGTAAATAAGCATATACCACCATTGTCGTTTATCAAAACCATCTCTCCGGCCGATGTACGTGCAGGGTTGTCATACTTGCTAAACTCGCATGTTGCGGTAACAAATGCGGGCATGTTGTGAGTATTTGTCCAGCTGTCAATATCCGATATTTCTAATATTTTTTCGGCAGTCCATCCGGCTTCGCCACCATGGCCTGTATAATTTACAATAAGTCCGCCCCGGTTTACGCGGCTGTTTAATATGTCTTTAACCTCAGGGTAGCGCTGGCCGCCAGCAGTACTTTCCTGTACATAGGCATCGCAAAATACCTTTTCAATATTAAATGGCTTGTAAAGGGTATCAACCAGCACGCTCAAATCATCTGATTGGCCCTGATGTGCATTATAATCCTGGTCGTCGCCAAAAAAGCTAATCATATTGCGCCAGTCGCGTTGGCCGGCAACATTAACATAATCGTTAATTTTTTTAACAACCACCTGGGCTTCGTTACTATTACTGCAAGGTATCCGGCCTATACCAATATCTATAGGCTCTGGCGGAAAGGTGAAGTAACGTCCTTCATTATCATCTAAAAGGCCCATATAATCATCGGCAGTGTAAGAACCTGTAATGCTTAACGACTCATCACTCTCATAAGTTGGGATAAAATTCTGATTGTTGGCAATGCGGTATTTATTGTCATAAGAGCCATCGCCAAAAAGCATTAGATATTTGGGCTGGTCGGCAGGGTTGCCGTTGTTACGGGTATATAACATACGCATAAAAGAGCGAATTGCTATAATATCGCGTGCTCCACTGGAAAATTCGTTATATAAAGCCTGTGGTGTAACCACAATAACGCGCAGGTTGTCATTATTACGATGAAGGTCGGCTACCTGGTTGGCATAACTAACAAATTCGGGGGCCGAAACAATAACCATGTCAACTGCCGATGTTGCGTGCAGGTTTTGGTTATTTACACTGCCAATAGCAATAGGTGTGCCGTAAGAGCTGCCATTAAATGCTATAAACTCGCGCAAATTATCACTTGGTTGAGCAAACTCGGCAGCAGAACCATTTAAGGTTGTTTGCTGCGATGCCACATTCTGGTGGTCTGTAATATCCCAAATACGCACATTGTTTGCATTACCTAGAATGTATTTGGTTACCTGGTTTTGCCCTACGGTGTTGCCGTTACGAAACTGCATTTGAGAGCCCGTAAAGCTAAGGTTACGCATTACCTGTAGTTCAATATAATCTAACCAGCCTTCACAATTTGGGGTTAGTTTGGTTATTGTAATTGGTATGCTTGATGATGAGGTATTGAATTTATATTTGGCAAACACATCAACAGCGGCCTGGTAAGTATTGCCACCCAGCGTTGGCACGCTGAAGTTGCCGATAGATGTGTTGCCCGATTTTACTGTAAAGTTGGTTGCGCCTGTACTGTTAGCCGCAGCAACAACAGCGCGCAATTTTACAGGCGATGAATTATCAATATTAGGGAAACTAAAGCCGATAGTATAATCGTTAATAATATCGAATTTCTCTCCAAACCACTGGCGACCGCTTTGTATAAGGTTTATCTGATCAACATCGTGAACGGCATAATCGGTAAAAGTGGTAGCCGTTACGGTTGGGGTAATATCTGTTGACGGCTGGTTTTGGATTCGTTTACCCGGGCCAAGGTCTACATTTACAAAGTAATAAGTAGTATCGCAGTAATCGTTTACCACGTGGGTAAAGGCGCTGTCGTTAGGGTTGTAATTCCAACGCATCTGGCCCTTGCCGTAAAACAATATGTAGTCCGATGCATCGAACGAGTTATCGCCCGCGCCTGTAACTTCTATGGCAATCTCGCTTAAATCGTCAATACGCGGCGTACTGTTTAGTGCGGGCAACATACCACCGCCATTGCCATATATGCGAATGTTGTTTGGGTTTATTCCCGTTGTGTTTAACCCTAACGAGCTAAGAAAGGCGCGGTCTATTTTGTAAACCCCGTCTGCAGAAATAGCAAACTTGTACCAGCGGCCTGTATTTAGTACAGAGTTGGTTGCAAAGCTATTAGTTGATTTTGGTTGGGAAGATGTAAATGCTGAAGTTGTGTAAGAGAATGAAGTTACCTTCTCATACCTGTTAAGGGTAGGGTTTTTAGTAATTGCCGGGAAACGGAATACACCGCCTGGTTTGCCGTTAGTATAAGTTACGCCTTTTTCAGCAACTACTTTGGCTGGCAGGTTAGGAAGGTTGGTACCCAAAGCCGCAAGCTCGGCAGGAGTAAGGGGCTCGGTAATAACGTTAGATAGGGTAATGTTAAAGTCGTTATTACCGCTGGTAAACGTAATATCCTCGGCATATACAGGTACTTTGCCATATTCGGGCGTGCCTACCGATCCTTCAAAAATTAAATATTCGGTAGTAAGGCCTTCGCCAATTACCATTTTGGCGGGGGCTTTCCATTTAAGGGTGCGCTGTTGCGTAGTTGATTGGGCGGAGGCAATGCCGGCAAAAGCAAAACATACCGCAACGGTAATTGTAATTTTAGCGAATAACTTCATACTGTTTACAAATTTAAGTAAAGTAGCGCAATACCTTGTAGTTTTTGTTTGGTTAAATTTAATACCAAAATGCAAAAAATGACCAAAATCTAACATGCTTAACGAATTGTGCCTTTTTTTATTGTGTTTGTAATAATTATAACCTTACTTTGTTTACACACGAAGACTATTTTTAGAAAGAAATATTCTGCTTATGATAAAACGTATACTCCTTTTAACATTAGTTTTAGTAGGATTTGCAGGTAACGAGGCCTTTGCCCAAGACCCTAACTTTACCCAGTTTTATGCAAACCCGCTATACCTAAACCCGGCGTTTGCAGGCACAGCCCGCTGCCCCCGGATATGTTTAAACTACCGCAACCAATGGCCAGCCATTGCGGGTACGTTTGTTACCATGAGCGCATCATACGACCAGCATATACGCGCCCTTAGCGGTGGTATAGGCGTTTTGGTTACCCAGGATAGGGCAGGTGCCGGTACCTTAAACACCATGAATGCCAGCTTTATTTATGCCTACCAGCTAAACGTAAGCCGCAGCTTCTCGTTAAAATTTGGATTACAGGCTACCTATGCCCAACGCACTTTAGACTGGAGCAAACTCAACTTTGGCGACCAGATAGACCCCCGCTACGGTTTTGTTTACGAGTCGGGTGAAACGCCTCCAAGTGGATTGCGTAGGTCGTTTGCTGACTTTTCAGCAGGCTTTATGGGCTATGGCGAGCATTTTTACTTTGGTGCAGCCGTAAACCACCTTACACAACCCAACCAGTCGTTTTGGGGAGGCACTGGTGGGCAAAGCCCTTTACCAATGAAAATTACGGCTCATGCCGGTGCTTCTATACCCCTTACCCGCAACCGTTTTCAAACACCTACTATTATTTCGCCCAACATATTGTATCAACGCCAGCAGGCTTTTCAGCAGCTGAATATTGGTATGTATATTACCCGTGGCCCTATTGTAGGCGGACTTTGGTACCGCAACCGCGACTCGTTCATTGTGCTTTTGGGTATACAGCAAAACGCGTTCCGCATAGGGTATAGTTATGATGTTACCTTGTCTAAACTAACCAATGCCACCGCTGGCTCTCACGAAGTATCGCTATCGCTGGTTATACCATGTAAAAAACCAAGCCGCAGGTTTAGAACAGTAGATTGTCCTTCTTTTTAAGTTTTTGCAACATTTAGTTGTATTTGTGCGTAAAGCGTATTATTTTTACGGTTGATAATTTTGGAATAGTACCATTCTGACCCGAAATGTGTGAAGTATGATAAAACGTTTTACTCTTATATTACTAATGTTGGCGGGCCTTGGCGTTAACGAAGCCATTGCGCAAGACCCTAACTTTACTCAGTTTTATGCCAACCCGCTGTATCTTAACCCTGCATTTGCAGGCACAGCACGCTGCCCCCGTATTTGCTTAAACTACCGTAACCAATGGCCTGCAATATCAGGTACGTTCGTTACCATGTCAGCATCGTACGACCAGCACGTTCGCCCACTTAGCGGTGGTATTGGTGTGCTTGTAACCAACGACCGTGCAGGCGAGGGTACTTTAAACACCCTTAATGCCAGTTTTATTTACTCTTACCAGCTAAATATAAGTCGTGGCTTTGCCCTTAAGTTTGGTGCACAGGCCACTTATGTTCAAAAAACATTAGACTGGAGCAAGCTTACTTTTGGCGATATGATTGACCCACGTTATGGGTTTGTATACAACACTCTTGAGCAACAACCAAACCTTAAAAAGAACTTTGTAGACTTTTCTGCAGGTATTTTGGGTTATGGAGAGAAGTTTTACTTTGGCGGCGCTGTGCACCACTTAACACAGCCACAGCAATCGTTCTACGATTCTAACAGCCGTTTACCAATGAAGATTACCGGTCATGCTGGCGCTGTTATACCATTAACCCGCAGTCGTTTTCAAACACCTTCTACCATTTCGCCAAACATATTGTACCAACGCCAACAAGCCTTTCAACAGCTTAACATTGGTTTGTACTTTACCCGCGGCCCAATTGTAGGTGGTTTGTGGTACCGTAACCGCGACTCTTTTATAATACTTCTTGGCTTTCAGCAAAATATTTTCCGTTTTGGCTATAGCTACGACGTAACTATATCTAAACTTACAAATGCCACAGCAGGCTCTCACGAGTTTTCACTGTCGCTTGTATTCCCCTGTAAAAAACCTGCCCGCAGGTTTAGGACAATAGATTGCCCATCGTTTTAAAAGTTTGTAACCTTAAAATAACATTGTCGTAGAAATTTCTACCTTTGTCACTTAAACATCTATGGAAATGCTGCTAAAACGCATTTTAAATTTATCGCTCCTTATTAGTGGAGCCATGTTAATCAGCCTTACTTCTTGCCGCAAAGATGTGTCGAGCACTACTGGCTGGAGCTACAACGACCCCCGTAATGGTGGTTTTGAGGTTGTGCCTTACGAAGAACAGGAAACAGGCCCGGGGCTTATCCTTGTTCAGGGTGGCCGTTTTACAATGGGCCGTACCGAGCAGGATATTAACTACGACTGGGACAATGTTCCACGTACAGTTACTGTATCGTCTTTTTACATGGACGAAACAGAGGTGCGTAACGTTGACTACCTTGAGTACCTATATTGGTTAAAGCGTGTGTACGATGCGGAATACCCAGAGGTAGCCGTTAAAGCATTGCCCGATACCAATGTATGGCGCGACAAACTGGCTTTTAACGAGCCTATGGTAGAATACTACCTACGCCACCCAGCCTACCAGCAATACCCTGTTGTAGGTGTTAGCTGGTTGCAGGCTAGTGACTATTGCACATGGCGCACCAACCGCGTAAACGAAATGATTTTGATACGCGAAGGCATCCTAACGGTTGACCCTAACCAGACATCGGATAACAACTTTGATACAGATGCTTACTTAGCAGGCCAATACGAAGGTGCAGTGCGTAAAGATATTCCAGATTTGGACCCTAATAAAGACACCCGTAAAGTGCGCATGGAAGATGGTATCTTCTTACCGAAATACCGCTTACCGACAGAAGCTGAATGGGAATATGCATCTTTGGGCCTTATTGGGAATACTGAATTTGAACGTGTAACTGAGCGCCGCATGTATCCCTGGAACGGACATATTGTGCGTAATGCAGACAGCAAATACAAAGGAGACATATTAGCTAACTTTAAGAAAGGCCGTGGTGATAATATGGGTATTGCCGGCCGCTTAAATGATAATGCCGATATCACAGGTCCTGTTACATCATACTGGCCAAACGATTACGGCTTGTATAACATGGCCGGTAACGTTGCCGAGTGGGTAATGGACGTTTACCGTCCGCTATCTCTTGAAGATATGAGCGATTTCCGCCCATTCCGTGGTAACGTATACAAAAAACGTTTAATGAATGATGACGGAACAATTGCTGATAAAGACACCTTGGGTCGAATTACATTTGTTGACGTTGAAGACAAAGACAACATTAACCGCCGTAACTACCGCAAGGCTGATAACATTAACTACCTTGATGGTGATTACGAATCGTCTGTTTTTTACGCTGATGAAGCTATGAAAGACAGTACTGATAAGCTGATGTACCAATATGGCCGCGCATCTATGGTAAACGACCATGTGCGTGTATACAAAGGTGGTTCGTGGAAAGACCGTGCGTATTGGCTGGTTGCCGGTACCCGCCGTTACTATCCTGAAGACATGTCTACCGACTATATTGGTTTCCGTTGCGCCATGACCCGTGTAGGTAGCCCTACAGGTTTAGGTGAACGTGTTAAAACTAAATAAAGGTTATAACATATTGTATGCAAACCCTTCCGCCTCAGGCGGAAGGGTTTGTTGTTTTAGGGGCTTTACCTCTAGCCCTTCTCCTTGCGAGGGGGGGGGGTAAAAACTGTTAATTTTAATAGTTGTACATTTGTATTATAATATATATAATTAAATATGCCCCGTAAATCCTTCGATAAGAAGCC
>CAMBQF010000093.1 GCA_945869825.1 Chitinophaga pinensis
TTTACAAACGTAGCATCTGATTTACATGTATTAACTACTGATGGCCAAAGCTACCAGTTTGTTGATGCCTTGGGTGCTGTAGTGGCAACTACTACCGATATTGACGGTGAAACCCGCAATGTAACCAACCCTGATATTGGTGCTGACGAGTTTGCGGCATGTTCTATTACCGCTAATACTGTTACCAGTGCGCAAACTATTTGCAGTGGTACAACCCCTGCACTGCTTGATGGTAGTATACCAACAACCACACCGGCTTCGCCAACATATCAGTGGGAATCAAGCACAACATCGGCCACTACAGGTTTTAGCGCCATTAGCGGTGCAACGGCCGAAGACTACACACCTGGAGCGCTAACACAAACTACCTGGTTCCGCAGGGTGGTATACGCCAGCAGCTGCTCTAACAACAGCACCGCAGTACAAATTACTGTTAGCCCAATACCAGCGGCCAACGCCGGTGCCGACCAAACCATCTGCTATAGTGGTGGTACCATTACAGGCGCATCGGCAACAAACAACAATGGCTTTAGCTGGAGTACATCGGGTACTGGTACATTCTCGCCAAACAATACAACCCTGGCGGCTACATATGTGCCAAGCGCAGGCGATATTGGATTGGGTACAGTTACGCTTACTCTTACAGCCACCAACAGCGGCTGTATAGACGCTACCGATAGCAAAGATGTGACGATAATAATGGCAAACAACTGGATAGGCTCTACCAGCACCGACTGGTTTACAGCATCTAACTGGTGTTTAAACGGTGCAATACCAACTACTACTACTAACATTACCATACCAAGCAGCCTGATAACTGATTTTGACCCGTTGATTAACGGCGCAGGCGCGGTATGTGGTTCTATCTTTATAAACACAAACGGAGTTATTGGAATTGCCGGTAACAACAACCTTGATATACATGGCGACTGGAACAACAGTGGCACGTTTGATTACAACACCAGCACCGTTACCTTTAAAGGCAGCACCAACACTAATATTGGAGGTGCATCAAGCCCGCACACATTCTATAACCTGACTGTTAATAAAGGTACCTCTGCCGCTTCTGTAACCAGCACAGATAATATCAATGTTGTAAACCAAACCACTATTACCCAAGGGGTATTTAAAATTGACGCCACCACGGTTGTTGATTTGGGCAGTTTAAACACAGTAATATTATCTAACGGTACTTTACACGTAAATGGTGGCGATGCAACTGCTACAGGCATAACATCAGCCGGAGTGGTTAACCCTGAAACAGGCACGCTGGATGTAAGTAACGGTATTGTATTTACCGGAGGTGCATTTAACCAGTCTACCGCAACAGTTACCCTAAGCAAAGGTGGCGCTAACTCTAACACTGCTGCTGTATTTACTGCTGATGGTAACACGGCTATAAACATTACCGGCGGCTCTGTAATATTCCAGCTGGCAAATGCTGGCACAGCGGGCGATGTTAGTATTGCATCGGGTGCAGGTACTAAAACCATTACCGGTGGTACATTCCGGTTTGGTAATGCTGCTACTACAAGCGGGCAGGTGTTTAAAGTAGACAATAATGCTGTAGACTTTAACAACTTTACTGTTGATAACAGCAACGCTACAACACCAACAGTGCGACTAATAAGCAACGCGGCTATCAACAGCCAGGGTGTGTTGGCCGTTAACAGTATGCTAGACCTTAACCAACGCTTATTCCTGATAAACAATAACTCGGCCAGCGCAGTAACACGCACCAGCCCTGGCTATATAATGAGCGAAAGCCAAAACGGCTCATCGCGCATAGTATGGAATCTGGGTGGCACTACTGGCACAAACTACACTTTCCCATTAGGAAATTCCGCAGGTACATATATGCCTGTTACTATGAATTTGAACAGTGGCAACATTGGTTTTGCCGGTATATCATCGTACAAATCTACAGGTGCAACCAGCGGCAACTGGCCATTGGGCTCTGAGGCTGTAACTAACGTTGCCAATCCGGGACAAGCCGTACAGCGTTTCTGGCATTTAGAGTCCAGCGCATCTCCAACTACGTATAATGTAGATGTAACTTTCTCTTTTGATAATACTGAAGACCCAACGCTGGGGCTATCATCAGTTGTTAAAATGCAGCGTTACAACAAGCCTACCAACTCTTGGGATTTTGCACTGCCGGGACAGGTGTTTGCAAACACCACAACCCGCACGGTTATGGTACCAAGCATCACCAAATTCTCTTGGTGGGGCGGTGGTAACGACGCCAGCAACAATAACCCGTTGCCCATTGAGCTGACCAACTTTAAAGCAAGCTGCAACGGTAACGAGGTACGCGTAAACTGGACAACCGCTACAGAAATAAACAACGATTACTTTACCGTACAACGCTCTACCGACCTTGTGACATTTGACAACATTGCTGTTGTTGAAGGTGCAGGAAACAGCAACACAGCACGTAACTACGATGCTATTGACAACAACCCGGTTGATGGTATTGCTTACTACCGATTGGTACAAACCGACTTTAACGGCCAAACAGAAACGTTTAGCCCCGTAGCGGTTACCTGCAGCAGCAGGCCTGTTGATGTGGTTAGTGTATACCCTAACCCTGCACAAAACGAACTATATGTAAACGTTAACCTAACAGGCGATGACCAAGGTATACTGGTTGTTTACAACCACCTTGGCCAGCAAGTGTTTACCCGTACTATTAATGCCGGTAAGGGCTTTAACAAATACACTTTAGATGTTAGCGGCTTTGCGGCAGGCCAGTACTTTGTAAGCATCAACTTAGGTTCGCGTGTGTTGCCGGTACAAAAACTGGTTATTACCAGGTAATCGTAAATTGGTTTATAAAACAAAAAAGCCCCATCTAAACAATGGGGCTTTTTTTCGCTTTAAGCGGCTTTTAATGTATTAACTCAGCGCATTCCAGCCTTGTGCCTTCAAAGGTATCACAGGCCCGTTAGCGGGCACCAGATTAGCCCCTTCGTCTTTTAGCGTTATATGACCGATAATGGTGATGCTTGGGTTGTGTTTTATCTTATCAAAATCATCAATACTAACAGTAAAAAGTAGCTCATAATCCTCTCCCCCATTCAACATACAGGTGGTAGGGTCAAGGTTAAGCTCGCGGGCGGTATCGTAAGCCACTGGGTCTATAGGCAGCTTATCTTCGTATATAGTGCACCCTACAGCCGATTGCTTGCAAATGTGCAGCAGTTCTGATGATAAGCCGTCAGACACATCAATCATAGATGTTGGCTTAACGCCCATTTCCGCTAACAAGTCAATAATATCTACACGTGCTTCGGGCTTAAGCTGGCGCTCCAGTATGTAATCAAACCCTTCCAAATCGGGCTGAACGCCAGGGTTCTCAATATAAATCTGCTTTTCGCGCTCTAATATCTGCAAGCCTAAATACGCCGAGCCTAAATCGCCGGTAACGCATACCAAATCGTTGGGCTTCGCACCATCGCGGTACACTTGGTTCCCCTTTTGCGTGGTGCCTGTGGCGGTAATACTTAGCACCAGGCCCGATGTTGACGATGTGGTATCGCCCCCCGCTAAATCTACCTTGTACTGCTGGCAGGCCAGTAGCATTCCGGTATATAATTCCTCTACCGCCTCTAACGAGAAACGATTAGATAAAGCCATGCTTACAAACACCTGTTTGGGTTTGCCGTTCATTGCGCAAATATCGCTTAGGTTAACAACAATAGCTTTGTAACCCAAATGTTTAAGCGGCATATAGGTAAGGTCGAAGTGTACACCCTCTACCAGCATGTCGGTAGTAATAAGGGTTACCTCATCGGCATTGTTTTCAATCACCGCGGCATCATCGCCCACACCTTTAAGGGTAGTGTCGTTGTGTATTTTTATGTTCTTCGTCAGGTGGTCAATCAGGCCAAACTCTCCCAATTCAGACAGTTCTGTACGATTTTTATTTTCAAAAATATCCATATGCTTAATCGGGGTTGTTTAAATGTGGGTTTTAGGAAACGGGATTTTAATCTCGTTTGCTGTAAATGCTTTTTCTACTTCAAAGCGAACATCGCTTTGTATATCGCCTACACCATACCGTTCTTTGGTAAAAAACTCCAGGTCTAAGATTAATGAATCGGGGCCAAAATCAACCAAACGTACTTGCGGAGCGGGTTCTTTTTCTATTTGCGGGTGGCGTTCTGCAATGTCTTTAATCAGCTTAGTTGCCAGCTCCAGATTAGTGCCGTAAGCCACGCGGGTGCGCACCGAAAATTCTATAATGTTGTTGCTCTCGTTACTCCAGTTTACAACAGCATCGCTCAAAAATTTAGAGTTGGGGATGATGTATAAAACCCCCTCTTTTGTCATAATGTGCGATGTGCGTATGTTGATAGACTGTATGGTGCCCTTGCGGGTGCCAACCTCAATAATATCGCCCACTTTAATGGTGCGTTCAAACAAGATGATGATACCCGAAACAAGGTCGAAAAACACCTGTTGCAAGCCTAAACCAATGCCCACCAACAACGCTGCCGAACCGGCTACCAGTATGGTAATGTCTACGCCAACGCTCTCTAGCCCAACAGTAAGGCCCAACACAAATACAATGTATTTTACAATTTGATACACCGCGTAACGGCTACCTTCGTCTATATGGCCATGTGTTACCTGACGTTTTAGCAGGCCGTTTATAAACGACAGGATAATGCGCACCACTAAAAACACCAACGACAGGAATACCAGGTGGTATACCGTAATATGGTAGTGGCTAAAGCTTACAATATCGTACTCTAAAAACTTTTTCACGGTGCAAATATCGTGTCTATTAACAGATTATTAAAGGGTTATTTTTATGTTTGTGTTCAACTTTACTTACAATGAAAGGATTAGCCCTAGCTTGTTTATCATTATTTGCCACTTTTTATTTAGCTGCACAACAGCCAGACACAACGAGGACTGATACCCTACACACTAAGATTCCACTCGTTTATCATGGTATTAATGCAGGTGTAAGCGCCGACCATTTTTTGCACCGCTATTTTGTATTTGACCCTACAGTATACGCACCAACATTAGGCTATTACTTAGATATAAACTTAAAAGGACGCGGCTGGTTATTTATGCAGTTTAACCTAAATACTTATTACCAGCAGAGCGAACATTTACACACAACACCACAGGAAACCGAAAAGCATGGGGAGAAAAACTTTTATTTTGACCTTGATATTCCTTTTCGTTTTGCATTGCGCACAGGGAAAGAAAATGCATCATTTTCAATCTATCCAACTATTGGCCTTGGGCTATACTTTCCTTTATATTATTATGAAATAAATTATGTTGATGGCGAACGGCAAGGCGTTGACAAAGGCTATCCTGATGACTGGCCATTTTATCCACACATTAACGCAGGGGTTGAACTGAAGTGGAAATTCAACAAAAAGCACCATGTTGGAGCCGGTATAAATGTGTGTTATATGCTTCTTACAGGCGACAATGTTATTCCATCTTATGGCACAGCATACCTAAAATTTGGGTGGAATAAGTATAAGAAATAGGTTCTAAACCGCCCGTTCCATTTTTATGTTAGAGCGTGCGTAGTGCCCTTGCTCAAACTCCGCATCGGTAAAACCATATTTGCGGTATAAATGTATAGCAGGCCCTAGCGATGTATTGGAGAATAGTATCAGCTTTTTAATGCCTAAGCGCACCGCTTCGTCTATGCAATGCTGCATAAGTATATTGCCTAACCCAAGCCCTTGGTAGTTGCCCGATACTGCCATTTTTCCAAGCTCAAATTCGTCGGCTGTAATGTGCAGAAGACTAACTGTGCCGGCTACAGCCCCATCTACCGTTACATAGTAAATGTAGCCACCCTTATCCAGTATTTCTTCTTTAGGATTTGATAGCGAAATGACATCGTTGGGCTCAACCGAAAAGTACTTCTCCAGCCACTCTACATTAAGCGTTTTGATGTGCTCTTTCAGCGCATCGGTATAGGGGATAATATCAATGTGGGGCATTACTTCTTCCAAAAATCACTTAGGTCTTCTTCGGCCAGCATATCTAAGTAGTCGGCGTTTTCATCATCAGGGTTTTCAGGGTCAACATTGCCCTTTTTAAACTCGGCAATGGCCTTTTCAACGCGGCTGCGGTCGTCGTTGGTTATTTCTAAAAAGTCGCGTTGCAGGGTTTCGGCTACCTCATCTTCATCAAGGGCATACACCTCCCTGTTTTCAAGCACCACATATTTAGCCGTGCGGGCGTTTAAAAAAGCAATGGTTTCATCCACAAAATCTTCAAAGCCTTCTTCCATATAGTCTAAGCCAATGGCACGCACCATTTTAAGATACTCAATAACCAACTCTTTGCCTTTTTCAAAATCGGCCACCACAGCGGTTTCTACGCGCTCCTCTACTTGTTTAGATTTAATTGATTTTGTGTCGTATGATACCATCAACTGGTATAAGTAGCTAATCCCATCTTCATATTCTGATAAGCCTTTGGCCTTAAAATCTGCCCCGGTAGCAGTGTAATCATCGGTAGTGTACAGGTAACTTTTTGCCATGCTGTAAAAATGAATGGCGAAGATAGAAAACCGTAGTTGAATAACTTGGTTATATTTGTCGGATAACATAAAACCCATGAAAAACGTAAACTTTCCGTTAGAATTAACATTTAAAATAGGCACCCTTAGCAACGACTTTACCGCTGCCGATGCCGAAGGCCGCACTGTTGCCTACGTTAGGAGCAAGCTGTTTAAGCTGAAAGAAGACATACAGGTATTTTCTGACGAAAACCGCACCCAGGTAGATTACACCATTAAAGCCAACAAGTGGCTGGACTTTTCGGCCGCGTACCTTTTTGCCGATGGAGCCGGCAACGATATTGGCCAGGTAGCCCGCAAAGGCTGGGCATCTATATGGAAAGCCCGCTACGAAATTTTTGATGCTAACAAGCAGCACGAGTTTACCATACAGGAAGATAACGCCTGGGTAAAAGTATGGGATGCCATGTTGAGCGAAGTGCCTTTGGTAGGTGCTTTTACCGGTTATTTCTTCAACCCGTCGTACAGTGTAGTTAGCCAGGCCACAGGCCAACCCGTTGCGCAGCTTAAAAAGAAAAAATCGTTCTTTGGACGCCGTTTTAACATTATTAAACTGCAACCTATTGACGAAAACCAGGAAGCCCGCGTACTGCTTGGCTGCATGATGATGATATTATTGGAACGTCGTCGCGGTTAGACCTTGCCCCCTTAATCCCCCTCTACTAAAGAGAGAGGGGGAAATAAAAAAAGCCCACCACATGTCTGTGGCGGGCTTTTTATTTATGGCGACTATGAAATATCTATTATTCTATCCCACTTAAATCGTAGTAAAGCGTTTCGCTCCAAAAGCCTGTAAGTTCTTCATCGGCAAGAACGCTTAGTATTTCTTCATCGTCTTCACTTAAATTATCTGCGTTAACTTCCCCTTTGTTAAAGCGTTCCAATAAATTTTCAACCGCCACGCGGCTAATGTTGCGGTTTTCATTAAAAAATTCTTCGTGTTGAACTTTTACTTCCTCATCATCCAAATCATAAATTTCCCCCAGCTCTAATAACGCGTACTTTTCTTTTCTGTTATTTAAGAATGCTATAGTATCGTCAACAAATCCATCAAAGCCTTCTTCCATTAAATCAGGTACAAGAGCTTGCACCATTTTAAGGTAATCAATAACCAGCTTTTTACCTTTTTCAAAGTCGGCTACTACAGCGGTTTCTTCGTCCTCATCAAATATTAGCGACTTGATTGATTTTGCATCATAAGCCACCATAAGCTGGTGCAAATAACTAATTTCATGTGCATACTCAGATAGTCCTAGAGCGGTGAACTCATCGTCGTTGGCGGTATAATTGTCGGTTGTGTAAAGGTAACTGCGGTTAGCCATATTTCTAGTTTTGGCTAATTTAGCTATTGCTTTTTACCAATGTATTAAGCTATGCTTATGATTGTGTATGCAGCTATCTACCCCAACCTTTCCTTCAGCCCCAACCTAAATTTGCGCGAGGTATCTAAGGCAATATCATAGCCCGCATCGGCATGGCGGATAACCCCCATGGCAGGGTCGTTGTTTAAGACGCGTTTTAGGCGGCGTGCTGCATCATCGGTGCCATCGGCAACTATTACCATGCCTGCGTGTATAGAGTAGCCTATGCCTACGCCACCGCCGTGGTGTAACGACACCCAGCTTGCACCACCGGCAGTATTAATCAATGCATTAAGAACAGGCCAGTCGGCAATGGCGTCGCTGCCGTCTTTCATAGCTTCCGTCTCGCGGTTTGGCGATGCTACCGAGCCTGTGTCAAGATGGTCGCGGCCAATAACAATAGGCGCTTTTACACGGCCATCTTTTACCATTTGGTTAAACAGAAGGCCTGCTTTTTCACGGTCGCCCATACCAAGCCAGCAAATGCGGGCAGGCAGGCCCTGGAAGGCTATGCGCTCTTGCGCCATGGTTATCCAACGGCGCAACGATGTGTTTTCAGGGAACAGCTCTAACAACGCTTTATCAGTAGCTAAAATATCTGCCGGGTCGCCACTAAGGGCCGCCCAACGGAAAGGGCCTTTACCCTCGCAAAACAGCGGGCGCACATAGGCCGGTACAAAGCCCGGAAAATCGAATGCATTTTTAACACCGCGTTTGTCTTTGGCCTGGCCACGCAGGTTGTTGCCATAATCAAACGTAATGGCGCCGCGTTTTTGCAGCTCCAGCATCAGGTTTACATGGTGGGCCATGGTATCAAGGCTATCGGCTTTATATTCTTCGGGGTTGGCATCGCGCAGGGCTTTCGCCTCTTCCACGCTCATCCCCTCGGGGAAATAGCCAATCAGCTCATCGTGTGCCGATGTTTGGTCGGTAAGCGTATCGGGTGTAATGTTACGTTCTATCAAACGGCCCAGCAAAGCGGTAGCGTTACACAGCACACCAATAGATATGTTTTCGCCTTTGGCTTTGTGTTCCAAGGCAACGTCAATCGCCTCGTCAATATTAGTATATTTTTTATCAAGGTAGCGGGTTTCCAGGCGTTTGTCTATACGCCACTCTTCAACCTCTGCTGCAAGGCAAACACCTTCATTCATAGTAATAGCCAACGGCTGTGCGCCGCCCATTCCACCCAAACCGGCGGTAACGTTTAGCGTGCCTTTCAGGCTACCGCCAAAATGCTGGCGCGCCAGTTCGGCATAAGTTTCGTATGTACCTTGTACAATACCTTGCGAGCCTATGTATATCCAGCTTCCGGCGGTCATTTGGCCGTACATGGTTAAGCCTTCGGCTTCCAAGCGGCGGAACTCGTCAAACGTAGCCCAATGGGGCACTAGCATGGAGTTAGAAATAATTACGCGGGGCGCGTCTTTATGCGTAGGCAAAATACCCACGGGTTTGCCGCTTTGTATCAGCAGCGTTTCGTCTTCTTCTAAATCTTGCAGGGCCTTTACAATCAGCTCCAGCGACTCTACATTGCGTGCCGCTTTGCCCGTGCCGCCGTACACTACCAAATCTTCGGGGCGCTCAGCCACCGCAGGGTCCAGGTTGTTGTGCAGCATACGCAGGGCGGCCTCTTGCACCCAGCCTTTGCACGATAGGGTTGTACCCGTTGGGGTTTTAAAATTTGCTGTGTTTAACTTGCCGCTTGCTACTGTCATAAATATCTTGTTTTGCGCTGTAAAGATACTGCGTTGTCTGATAATTATCATACTACTATTTGGGCAATACCCGTACCTTTGTATCAACCTTAAAACAGAAACATGAAAAAGATTGCATTGATACTAATTGCCCTGGTTGGTTTAGCAACAGGCGCAAATGCCCAAGGTTGGAAAGAGTTGAGCAACTTTCACCATTACATGAGTGATTCCTTTCACCCGGCAGAAAATGGCGACTATAAGCCATTGCGCGAGAAAGCCGACAGCCTGTACCTATCTGCCGTAGCTTGGCAGCTGGCACCCATTCCGGCCGATTATAAAGAGAAAGAAACCAAAGAAACGCTTGCTAAACTAGTTGGTGAGGTAAAAGCCATTGCCGAAGCTATTAAAAAAGGCATTGACGATAAGGCGCTATTTACTATGATAAACAATGCCCACGACACTTTCCATAAAATTGTGGGCGAGTGCAAAAAAGACGATGGCCACGGCCACGGCAGCCACGATGGGCACGGGCATTAATCTTACTTAAATAACATTGCAAACCCCTTTCAGGGGCGATATGTATGCCGTGCATAAAGATATTGAAAGCAGTAACCGATAATTAGTATTATATTTATACAATCATGGTCCGCGGTTACAAATACCTTTTTGCACTGTTTTGTATGTTTAGCAATATGCATGCATATACCCAAAGCGCCAGTGTTTATCCTACAATATGCGGCAATAGTGGGTCTTATAATTATACTTATACTAACACTACAGGGGGAAGTCACTCGTCAGAATATAGCATATATAGAAATGGTGTACTAATCCACTCTGATTTTGATGGTATTTCTGCCGGATTGTATTGCCAAGGGCTGTATTTTATTTCTGAATCAACCGGCTTTATGTTGACCCACGATGGCCCCTCCGGCACATCTGCTTATAAAACTTCCGATTATGGTGACAACTGGACGCAAGTTGCGTACGGTTTTAATGCGCTTGCGGGCTTTTATCCCGTAAATGAATATTCTGGCTATATGGTAACCTACCATTGGGTTTCACCAACTCCTTACTGGCTTATAAAATTCGACCTGCTGGCTGATACTGTACAAACATTGATTGACAATTATACCGGCGCTTCTGATATTTACCTTACCGATACCCTGTCTGGTGAACCTTTATGCCAGGGATTGGATAGTGTAATTTTTACTATGCAAAATTTTGGGTTTTATATAAATGTAGTTATGCCCGAGGCAACCGGTATTTACATGCAGGATGCAAAACCCGGTTTGATGATATACCCAAACCCCACAGAAAATGGCGCTTTCGCGTTAAGCCAATACAAGGGCAATATCAAAAAAGTGTGTCTGTATTCATCAATGGGCCAACAGGTAAAAACATTTGATAAAGCCGATATTGAAAATAATAACTATGCTGTTGATGAATTTGCTGCAGGCCTTTACTTTGTAGCAGTGCATACAGATAAAGGGGATTTTAAAACCAGGTTTATTAAACGTAATTAACCATTAAACCATGGTTGCGGGTTTTACAAAAACGGCACTTTTACTGTTCTGTGTTTTAAAATTGCAGGGGCAATCGGCAAGTATAGTTTAAACCTCCCGCTGTTTATTTGGCGGGGTTTTTATTTCTTCCCCTTTTCAAAATCGCCTTTGGCTTTGTTGTAGCCATAAGGGCAATGGCGGCAGCCATTCTTGCAACAATAGCCGCGGCGCAGCAAATATTGTTCTGTAAATACTACATAGCCCTCGTCGGTTTTGTAATAGTCGCTAGGCTGTAGTTTATCCAGGCGAGAAAAGCCGCTCATATCGTCGCTCATGATTGCAAAGATAAGCAATAGAGGGCCAGGTGTAGAAATTAGCTACTTTTGATCTGCTGTGAATTTTAACACCCGTATAGACAAGATTACCGACCCGCTGATTACCTCAACCGGAATTGAACTGTATGTTAAGCGCGATGATTTGATACACCCCTACGTTTCGGGCAATAAGTTGTACAAGCTTATTTATAATGTAGAGGAGGCAGAGAAACAAGGGTACAATACCATTTTAACCTTTGGCGGGGCATGGAGTAACCATTTAGTGGCTACGGCTGCCTATTGCAAAGAAAAGGGCCTTAAGTGCATTGGCATTGTTAGGGGAGATGAGCTTGCAAGCAGAGTCCTTTCGCCTGCGCTAAAATTCTGCCAAGAGCAAGGCTTGCAGCTTCATTTTGTTAATCGAGAGGAGTATAAATTAAAGACAGAAGCGGCTTTTATTAGTCGGCTAAGCGATTTGTTTGGGGCCTTTTATTTGGTACCCGAAGGGGGCGCTAATGCCCTTGGTGTTAAAGGGGCAGCAGAGATATTAAATAGCGTTAATGGTTACGATTATGTAGCCTGTGCCTGCGGAACGGGAACTACGTTAGCGGGACGTATAACGGCTGCGCTGCCCAATACAACCTATATGGGTTTTTCTGTTTTAAAAGGAGAAGACACACTTACAGCCGAGGTAGAAAAATATGTGGGCCATACAAATGGGTGGAGCATAAATACCGATTACCACTGCGGAGGATACGCTAAAACCATACCAGAGCTACTGGACTTTAAAGAA
>CAMBQF010000094.1 GCA_945869825.1 Chitinophaga pinensis
GAAAGAGCAACTGGCCCAAGATAAAATTAACGCCCTGGCGGCATTAAAGTAAAATGAAAGGAATACGCGCCATACTTATGTTGGTAATTGTGTTTGCAGCAACGCTACAGGCACAGGCGCAGGTATTTTCGCCTTACAAAAGCCCGGCAGAGTATGATGAATACCGAAACCTTGACGAGGCCCTGAAAGAGCCCGATAAGGTACAGCGGCTTGTGCTTAGGCGCAAAGGGTATAAAACAATTCCTAAAGAGATTTATAAGTTTAAAAACCTGGTAGAGCTTGATTTGCGCGGCAACAACCTGACTGAACTGCCCGATAGCATTGGCCTGCTTACCAAGTTGCAATACCTAAATGTATCGCGCAACGAGCTGGTAAAAATATCACCCGCAATTGGCACCCTTAAAGAAATCACCTATTTAGAATTGGGGCAAAATGCGCTGGAGAAACTTCCGGCAGAAATGTCGGGCTTGAGTAACCTTGAGTATTTAAGCCTTTGGGAAAATGAACTCACCGGCATACCGTACACGTTTGAAAAGTTGGATAATCTGAAGGAAATAGACTTACGGTCGATAGTGCTAAATACCAACCAGCGCGACCAGATAAAAGAGTCGTTGCCGGAGAAGACAGTTATCTTCCTCTCGCCCGATTGTAACTGCAAGCAATAGCTATGAGGTGGTTAATAGCGGTTTTGTTTCTTGTTTCGATAAACATCAATGCACAGGTAATTGCTTTTGACCGTATTCTCTCACAGCCAGTATACATCAACGACCCGGGTCCATCGGGAATATCGCAGTTGGTTAATACCCTTAAAAAAGATGGCTCTAATATATTTACAATCCAAAGCAATAACGCCTATAATACCAATCAACATTTTGATGATTTGTTGCACTATATTTTCGTTTTTACCCCTACTATACACAGGGCTTATTCAAAATATGAATTGCAAAATATACACACGTTAGTTAAAAATGGTGCCCATATTATAGTTGTTGCTGAACATGACAATTACTACTACAACGCCGATAACCTAAATAGGATTTGTGAACCTTATGGCATTAAAATAAACTGTAACTCTATTAAGGCAGACAATACCTTAGAAGGAGCATGGCCTATTGGAAAATCAGAAAAATACGGGCTTAATAATATTAGGTTTTATTTGCCTGCATCGTTACAATGTGCAGATAACGTAGAACGTATTGCTACTATTGACACCTCCGTAGTTTGCGCATCTGTTAAAGCCGAAAAAGGCCGTATAACTGTATTAGGAGATTATGAAATGCTTTGGAATATGACCCCATCCGAGGGTATAAATTATGGAGATAATAAAGATTTCCTCCGCAAACTATTTCATATAGAGCCTGATAAGAATATGTACTACGGGCAAATACCCGACTACATAAATTCTTTAAAAAATGAGATTGATAGTATTAACCCACGTAGGTTTATAATTGCTGAAAATATTATTAACCCAAAAGAAATAACTAAAAATGATATAGTGTTTTTTATACGACCAACCACTTATCTAAATTGGCCCGACAGCATTTTTAAAAGAATAGGCAAGGCAGTAATAATAGGCTCAGAATACAGTAACTATTTTACAATGTTACAGAATGAAGGTGGGCAAAATATATTAGATGCATTAGGCTATAAACATGAGGAATTACCTATAAACATAATTGCAAAACATTTTGGCCTTCGGTTTTCCGAGTCTGTAATTAACAGTGGCGGATTAAATAATATTGTGCTGCAAAATAACCCGCAATGTTGTACTCATCTTATAGGCGAAGACTCTAATAATTTTTACGAAGCCAGTTCCCTTATTACCCAAATTTCTTCCACTGATAAAAGTTTCACAACCGTATTCAAAACTAAAGGGCAGTATAGAGAACTCTATTATTATGGGCCACTTGGGTTTAATATTGACCTTGGCCCCGACAGTATTATCCCAATGCCTAATAGCCCTGCAGTAATGGGTACCCCGCTATGTTTATATAATAAGCGGGTATTTGCAGTGTCTTATAATTACCTTTGGGACCAATTACTGACCCCCTCTGATAACGAAGGGATTATGCGCAAAGCATTTACCCAATGGCTTAAGCTCAAATAAAAAAGCCCCAACGTTTCCGTCAGGGCCTTTTACAAAAAATATCTAAACTAAATGATTAGTTGATAGTCATTTTTTTGGTAACGGTTTCTTTACCGTTAGTCATTGTGTAAATGTACATGCCAGCAGCTAGTTTGCTACCATCAAATACAAGGGTGTTTTTACCTGCTTCGCTACGCACTTTGTTAGTGTGTACAAGGCTACCTACCATATTGTAAACGTTTAAAGTAACGTCTTCTTCTTTAACAGTGTTAAATTTAATGGTAGTAGTGTTGCTGAAAGGGTTAGGGAAGTTAGCTGCAACATCAAATTTGTTTTGGCTAAGAGCGTCTTGTACGCTGATACCGTTGCAAACATCAACCACAATATTATAGTCGCTATATTCAATAGCAGCACCATAAGGAGGAGTGCCAAGGGTACTTACCCAGGTGTAAGTAGCAGGGATTGGGTTGCCTTTAGCTAAAACATCAACAAAAACAGAAATAGGATAAACGCCGTCATTATTTGGACCACCACCAACAGCAGCCTGAACAGCTGATTGTGGAGCAGAAATCAATACACAGCCTTGAATTTCAATCCAGTTAGGGTCAGCACCAGCGTTTAACCAGTAACCGTCAGGATCGTTGTAGTTAGCAGCAAATACGAAACCTGCAGGTTCGCCAACTACGTCAAGAACTTTAAGACCTTTAACTTTTAACTGAACAGGAATACCTTGAAAAGTAACCGAAGTGTCAGTTAATGTTTTAACTTGAATAACTGCGCTGTAATCTGAATTAGTACAGGCTACAGGAAGACCTGGATCAGCATCCGGCCAGATGCCTGGTAATGAGTCGGCATAAGTAGGATCATTTTGGCAAGGAGCCTGAGCGTTAGCTGCAAAAGCTGAAATTGCAACAACAGCAACAACTGTAAGTAACTTTTTTAACATGTTTTTACTGATTTTTTAAGGGGTTATATGGTTATTTAGATTATTCGTCTGTTTTATTAAGGTCTTTTTCAATCTCTTCCATAAACAGCAGGTCAACGCTCTCATTCATTGTAGGTACAATGTTAAGAACGGTATCAAGCTGAGATATGGCCATCAGTTTAACAACTGTTGGCTGCAGGCCGGTAACTACAAAAGTACCGTCTAAATTACGGCACAGGCGGTTACCAATAAGTATTGCGCTAAGGCCCGACGAGTCGCAATAGATGGTCTCGCTTAAGTCTAAAATGATATTTTTAGCACCATCAGAGTTAAGCATTAAAAACTCTGCTTTTAACGATGCCGCAATACTGCTGTCAAGTTTATCGGCTTTCACCTTTACGACAGAATACTTATCTTCTTTTGATACTTCGAAACTCATATAATCGCTCTATAAGGGGCAAATATACATTTTTTTAATATTGCCAACAGCTAATTTAGTAATACCAATGGGATTTAACAAACACTTTATGGTGAAAAAAACGGTTTTGGATTGTTTATAGCTTATTTTCAGGTAACACACCCCGTCAAAGCTTTGCTTTGACACCCCTCTCAAGAGGGGATAATTAGCTACGCCCTGTCGGAAACGCCTTTTACGTCCATGGCATCACGGAGGCCGTTGCCGAGCATAATGAATGCCAATACTACGCTGACGATGGCTAAACCAGGCAGGATGGCCAGGTAGGCATTATCCAGAATAATATAGCCGTAATGATCTTTAATCATAGTACCCCACGATGCGGTTGGGGGCTGCACCCCAAAGCCAATAAAGCTTAAACCCGCCTCTATAAGTATGGCCGAGGCAAAGTTAGATGCCGCTACCACCGCCAAGGGTCCAGATATATTGGGGAGTATATGTACAAAAATAGAACGCCAATGACTGAAACCCAAGGCTTTAGAAGCTTCTACAAACTCCATTTGGCGGAGCGAGAGGACCTGCCCACGAACTAAGCGGGCTACCTCTACCCACATGGTTAGCCCCACGGCAATAAACACCTGCATAAAGCCTTTGCCTAAGGCTATAGATACGGCTATAACCAGCAGGATAGTGGGTATGGCCCATATTACATTAATAAACCACTGGATAAGGCTATCAACACGGCCACCAAAGTAGCCTGCTATTGCACCCAGGGTTATGCCTATCAACAATGATATAATAACGGCTATGATGCCTACCAGCATAGAAACGCGGGCGCCTAATATCAGGCGGCTTAGCATATCGCGGCCGTAGCAGTCGGTGCCTAGGAGGAAGGTAACCCGGCGTACCGGCGGCCTGCTTTCTCCCATCAATATAGCCTGCTTATTATCGATATCCAGATTGCTTTGGCTAAAATCGTTGTGGGTATATTTTTTAAGTAGTTGCACATTTTTATCGCCTGTATACTCATACACCATCAAGGTGCGGTCTTTAACATAAACGGTATCAACAGGAGTGTAAAAATTGTATTGGGGGAAACCGAAAAAAAGCTTGTGCAGGGGCGAGGGGTTTTGGCCAAGAACACCAGTTTCTTTTTGCATTACCAGCATTTTAGCGGTAAAACCGGGCGGCTTTACCTTTATTGGCAGGCACATGGTATTGGCATCGGGGCTTTTATCGGGGATAATGAGGTAGGCAAATACTGCAACCAGGCATAAAACCACCACATAGCCAAAGGCAACCATAGCAGGGATATTGCGACGGAAGCGTCGCCAGGCTAAGCGGCCGGGGCTCTCGTTATCGTATATATGCTTTTTAAAAAATGTCATGCCTAGCGCAATTTACGCCCTTTCCACACATAATTGCCGCGCAGCGAGAGGATGCCTGTAATGCTTATATAGATAGGCAACCACAACGACATAAGCGGGTAAAATACCAACAGCCCTGCCTTTTTGTAAAAGCGGGTAACAGGTACCAAAAATACCATATCTGCAATAAGTTTAAGGCCGAACACTAACAGGGCAGGCAATAACAGGGGCAAAAAAATCAACCCCAGAGCCATTACCGCAGTAACCATTAAGTTAGAGAAAAACAGCAGCAGGATAGATGCCAATGCGGCCATATCAGAAAAGCCCTTGGCCTTGGCCCCCCAGCGCACCCGCTGGTTGAAGAAGCCACCAATGGTTTTTTGCGCACCAGTGTATACAATTGCCTCGGTAGATTTTATAAATGCTATGCGCTTAGGCGCTACTTCTTTGGTTTTATAAAGGATAAATACATCGTCGCCCGAAGCATATGGATCATCGAAACCACCTATACGCTCGAACAACCTGCGCTCTATAGCCATGTTGGCCCCGTTGGATGATACGGGCCTGTTTAGCCCCGCCGAAGCAGCCGTTATGCCCATAATGCCTGTAAACTCCAGCGATTGTATCTTCTCAAATAACGATTTTTCGTTACTAAACACCACAGGTAATAATATCAGCGAAACGGGGTTATCCTCATAATGCTGTGCAATAACCTCCAGGCGATGAGGCCCGAAACGGCAGTCGGCATCGGTAGTAATAATGAGCTCGCCGGTTGATGCGGCAATGGCAGCGCCCAATGCCCGTTTTTTATACGATGTTATACCCGGCTCATCTTTAAGCGCCAGCACCTTAATATCTAAGTTAGGATTGGAATCTGTAAAGTTTTTTATAACAGCTAATGTATTATCGGTAGAATTATCATCAGCTACCACAATTTCCAATAGCTGCTGCGGGTAGGTTTGGGCGGCTAAATCGGCCAGGCAAAGGCCAATGGTTGCTTCCTCGTTACGGGCGGCAATAACCAGCGAAAGCTTTGTTTTATACACCCCTTTCGACTTAAAAACCAACTTAGGCAGCTTTTGCCACCCTTGCAGGCCCACAGCCAAAAACAGGCAGTATAGCCCCACAATAAGGGTAGCCAGTACAAACGTTATTTTAAGTGCTATAATCAAGGCTGCGAAGGTAATTGGTTATCGGGTTGCGCGGCGGTGTTTTTGCTTTTTTGCATCAACAAAAATATCAACCCAAACGTAGCGGGTAGCAATACGTTTAGCATCCATACCATAGTGGCGGCGGTAAAAGCCTGTGCAATGCCGCTAAACGCCACCACGGCAATAGCGCCGCGCATGCCGGGTTCGGCCACAATAAACATAGGCACCACAGCCACCATAAAAAAGTAGATAGCCGTAAAGACAGCAATGGTTATCTGGTTTTCGCCTTCCCCATAGGCAGCAAAAACAAAGATAAACTGGGCTATAAAAAGCAGGTAGCGCAACAGGCTTAGTGTAAACACTCCCGCCAATAGCAGAAATCCAATGCTTAAAACTGATTTTAACTTTTCGGCATAGCGCTTTTTTATGACGAAGTAGCTTACAACCAATGCCACTACCAAGGCAATAGAAATGCCAATGCCCCAGCCAAAATACTGCCCAAACATATCGCCAATTTGGCCTTGTGTTATAACCAGCATAGCCAGAAAGCCGGCCAGTATGGTTACCACCAGTTGGGTTAGGCTGCCTATTACGCTTAGCATGGCGCCTTCTACCCTATGGCCCTCGTGCAAAAAAAGCACTTTGCCTACTGGGTCGCCCAGGCGGAAGGGTGTTACCAGTGACGATGCCAGTCCGGCCAGCACCGCCTTTACAGCGGTAAACAGGCTTATCTTTTCTACTTTAGATACTAATAGCTTCCACTTAAACCCCTCTAACAACCAGTTAAGCGGGGTTAGCAGCAAGGCAAATAACAATGGTGTGGTTTGCACGGGTGTATAGTTTACACTAAAGGTGCCGCTTTGGAATTTATCGTACAGGTAGTAGCCAAAAAACACGGTGGTAAGCACCTTGATGGCGGTAATAATGCGTATTTGCGATTGCTTTTTCAACCGGGCGAAATTAGGCAAATAACCCATAGCTTTGCAGCATGAGCAGCACGCCCGCAGAACGTATTATTTTAGGTATAGACCCCGGCACCAACATTTTGGGCTACGGCATTATTACATGCACTGGGCAAAAAATGAAGCTGGTAACGCTGGGCATACTGGATATGCAGAAGATGGACGACCCAATGCTGAAGCTGCAAACTATTTTTGAGCGTATTATTGAGCTAATAGAGGAATACCATCCCGACGAGATGGCGATTGAAGCGCCTTTCTTCGGCAAAAACGTGCAGAGTATGCTTAAGCTGGGGCGTGCGCAGGGGGTAGCTATTGCGGCATCGCTATCGCGCCAGATACCGGCCACGGAATACGCACCTACTAAGGTTAAACAATCGATAACCGGGCGCGGGGCGGCGAGTAAGGAGCAGGTCGCTGCCATGTTGCAAAGCCTATTATCTATTAAAGATATGCCTGCTAAAATGGATGCTACCGATGGGTTGGCTGTGGCGGTTTGTCATTTCTTCCAAAATAAACCTGCCAGTATGGGTAAGAGCTACACGGGTTGGAAGGCTTTTTTAGCGGCGAATCCGGAGAGGAAGAAGAGTTAAAAGTGAAAAACTAAAAGTTAAAAATGGGTTTGCCAAACTATCCACTCTTAAAACAAGAAACACATGAAAATTGGGCTATTACCTTATTTGATGTATCTGAAGACAAAGAGTATAAGGATAATATACAGTCTAATATTATTGGGATAAACAAAGCTGAAAATATGTTTTGGGTTGCTGAAAACCCGGGATTGGAAAAAGGAAATAGTTATTACGATTTTGTTATTTACGAAGGCAAAATTTATGCTCCTCCATATGATGGAATGCATTGTGTAATAGATATTCAAACAGGAGCTATAATTGGACGTGAGGTAATTAGATTTTAATCCTACCCTGAAAGAATGGAAATAATTCGTGCTAATTCCTTTATCGATTCTATCCTTTCTTCTCATGCAGCAGCTATTGGGGCTGATATGGAAAAGTACCGCAACCATGTGTACAGGGTGTATAATTTTTCGCTGTATTTTAATAAGGGAGAAGATGCTGAGTTGTTGGCTGTTGCTGCTGCCTTTCATGATATTGGCATTTGGACGGATAAGACGTTTGATTACCTGGAGCCATCGATAAAGCTGGCGGTGGAGTATGCTAGTGCGCACCCTGAGTTGTACCTGTCGCCGGAGAAGCTGACGCAGGTTATTGAGTTTCACCATAAAATAACACGTGTTAAGTTTAACGATACCGCAGAGCATTTTCGCCGTGCCGATATTGCCGACCTGACGTTTGGGCTTATCCGCTTTGGGATGCCGAAGCAGGTATATAAGGATGCAGTACGGGAGTTTCCTATTAAAGGGTTTCATTGGAAGTTAGTTAAGCTTAGCTTAAAGCAACTGAAGGTGAACCCGTTGAAGCCGTTGCCGATGTTTAGGTGGTAAAGAAGTGGGCAGAGGCGAACTAAAAAACAAATGTTAAATTATTAACAATAGTAGAGGGTTTCCGTATTAGCATATCCCGATAGCTATCAGGATTAAGATGAGGTAAAAGGATGAGTTTTAGCAAGAGGTTACCTATCTTTACTATCCCAATACATTTAACCATGAAAAAGATATTTACCATACTATTAATAACGCTTACACTTGGCCTACACGCCCAGGCGCTTAAGCTAAAGGCAGGCTCGGTACTTAAATACAAAATTACCAACGGTGCCGAAAGCTATAACCTAGCCATTACCATAAAAAGCTGGGATGCCGACCGCAGCATATACTATGAGGTATCTGCCCCAAAAGCCGCCACAGGCAATATTGTATTGTCGCAGGCCTGTTTAGATAACGCAACAGGGTTAAACAACGATTTTGCAGGCGGCTCTATTAGCCTGTCTACCGAGTCGTGCGTATGGATAAGCAAGGCGGTTTACAACAGCCTTAAACGCGATTTTCAGGCACGTTTATCATCAAAAGGCCAGGCATTTACCCTGCTGAATAACTATGAAGATGAGTATAAGATTACCTTAGACGGAAAACCTACCGCCCTTAACATTATTTATGCTGAAGAGCAAAGTGGAAAGCCATACAAATACTGGATTTTGAACGAAGAAGCCAATCCGCTGCTGATAAAACTGATAGACTGGGGATTAATAATAGAACTACAAGAAATTACGCAATAACTATGCAGGTAAAATTTTTAAAAGCCATGGCCACGATACATTATGCACTATTGGCGGGGGTTAGTTTGTTTTTGCTGGTAGTTGTGTTTTTGGTACAGCTAAATGGTGGGGGGCTTATGGCCGGTGTTACTAACGACCTAACACTGATATTTTATGCCATTGTATATTTTGCCGCCCTGGCAACTGCTGGTTTTGGCATTATTATTTTTGAACGTAATATGCGCAACGCCAAGCTGTTTACTACCCTAAAACCAAAAATTGAAACCTTTAAGTCGGCCTATATTATACGGTTAGCATTAACAGAAGGCCCTGCTTTTGTAAGCATTATAGTATTTATGCTTACTGGTAATTATTACTTTTTGCCAGCCACTGCTTTGTGCCTGCTACTAATGTTTTCAGCCCGCCCTACACAAAGTTTTGTAGCCGAAAAACTATATTTAAACGAGCAGGAAAAAGAGCAGCTTTTAAACGCTTAAACAGCGTAGGTGGTAATGTTCTCGTTTTTATAATCCTGCTCTATAACCCCGTCTCGCAGGCGCACAATACGGTGTGCATGCAGGGCGATATCTTCCTCGTGCGTAACAATAATAATAGTGTTACCTTCCTGGTGCAGCTTGTGCAGCAGGCCCATAATTTCATGCGATGTTTTGGTATCAAGGTTTCCCGTAGGCTCGTCGGCCAATAGTATAGCCGGCTTATTTACAAGGGCGCGGGCAATAGCCACGCGTTGACGCTGCCCTCCCGATAACTCGTTAGGCTTGTGTTTAACCCTATCGGCAAGGCCTACCTGTTCCAGCACCTGCATGGCGCGGGCATTTCGGTCGCTTTTGCTGTAGCCTGCGTATATAAGGGGCAGGGCAACGTTCTCTAATGCTGTACTGCGGGGCAGCAAGTTAAAGGTTTGAAAAATGAAGCCAATCTCTTTGTTACGCACCTGCGCCAGCGAGTTGTCTGTCATTTTACTTACGTTGGTACCGTTAAGGAAATACTCGCCCGATGTGGGGGTGTCCAGACAGCCCAAAAGATTCATCAGGGTAGACTTACCCGAACCCGACGGACCCATCAGGGCTACGTACTCATTCTTATTTACCTCTAACGATACACGCTTAAGTACCTGAATTACTTCTTTACCCAACTGAAAGTTGCGTACTATATTATTTAGCTTGATTATTGGCTCTGACATGCTTTAGCAAAGGTATTATTTCAATGGTCAATTGACAATTATCAATCAACATTTGATTAGTTACCTATGTAGACGAATAATTACAGCAATTATTTTAAATTTTAAGCCCCTCTCCTTGGAGAGGGTCCCGATAGCTATCGGGAGGGGAGAGGCTGCCTACCTCCTCTTAACCATTGCCTTTTGTATAAATCCCCAGTTCCAGCCAAGGCCTGCGCTAAAGCGGAACTCCGACAAGGGGATACGCTCCGTAGAGTTGGCAAAAAACTGGCCCTGTATATACCGTGCCCTGACAAAAAAGTTGAAGATAGAGCCCACGTAGTAGTTTATACCCACCGCCGCGCTAAACACCGGCGATACGCCCACTTTGGTGTTTTGGGTAAATGGCGGGTTATATAGCCCGATATTTACATCACTCGTTGGACCAAACTGCGATATCATAATACCCGGGTTTATACCGATATAAGGGTCAAAGCGATTATTAGCCGTAAGGTGAATGTTTACCCCCGATAGGATTGCGTGGTTATGCTTCATTTTATAGCCCACATCGTCAGATGTGCCAGTAACAAAGAAAGAACCCTCTCCATACCACGATACCCGTTCATCAACAAAATAGTCAAAGTCGCCACCAATATAGGCCGGCACCGTTTTTTGCTTCACCATATACCCAACCGAAAGGTTGCCTTGAGTACGCAACAGGTACTTCTTTACAAAGGTGGTATTGTCTTGCGCCTGCGCTGCCAAGGCCGTTAGGACCAAAGCCAGCATTACTAACCTTTTGTCCATATCCTTATCAGTTTAAAGTTTACACTCAGGGTTATTAGCAAATGGCCCTCTAAGCCACCATGGTCGTGCTCTTCAATCTCCAGCTGCCCGTCGTGCACATGCCCGTGCACATCGTTACCCAGGTGCATCATATACTGGGCTTTAAATGTAAGGTCGAAACGGGAGCCTATGTTATAGTGCGTACCTGCGCCAAACTGAACAGCGCTGCTCCAACGCTCAGCAGCAGGTTTATCATCGCCATTGCGGTAAATACCGCCATAGTCAAAACAGTGGCCTGTTTCTACAAAGGGGTTAAACTTACGTAAACGTGTATAGGGGTCTCTGCTGGTATGTTTAGTTATGTAGGGGTCTATAACGTAATACATCACGCTCCAGCCAATATGCGCATCGGTACGGTGGCCAATACCGCCAATGTTGTTGGTAATATAGTCGGCATACCATTCAGTGTTAATACGCGGAGTGATAGGAGCGCGGAAATGACCGCCAACACCCATACCGCTATAGTCAAAATTACCGTCGTTAAAAGTGCTTATGGTGTTACGTACACCCAAAGTCAGATAGCCCTTTTTCTCTCCCCAGCTTTTGGTATATAAAGGCAATTTCACTCTAATAGAATCAGTAGGGGTTTGCGCGCTAACCTGCAATGCAACTAATAGCAGAGCAAGAATGGAAATTAACCTGTTTACAGCCATAAAGTTTCGTTTTATAAAGCTATGACAATCCTAAAAAGCAATACCCCTACTTATCATTAAAACAAATAGGGGTAAGCTTTCAAATATGTTTCGCCAGCTCAACACTAAAGTCAGCATTCATCTGCCTAAACCGCTCTTCTACCTTAGCATAAAACTCATCTGTTAAAAGCTTTTTAACGTTACCCAGGCTGCCAATATCCATATCGCTAACCTTATAGGTTTGCTCGTAAGGGCCGGCCTCCAGCTTAATAATAAACTTATCGTTCATTTTAAGTAGAGATACCAGGTAGCCTGGGCGGGTTATGCTTTCTATAATGCGCATGGGTAGTTATACCAGCTCAATATCAAACTGTACAAGGTCAACAAACTGCTGTACACGGTCTTCC
>CAMBQF010000095.1 GCA_945869825.1 Chitinophaga pinensis
AATATTGTACCTCATTTAATGTGGCTTTTGCTCTCACAACTTCATCTTCAATCAACAAATTAATAATCACCTCACCCTCTCTTTTTCCTTCATTATTCATTTCACCATTTAGCGTTTCAACTGTTCCGATAAATGTATCTTCTCGAGACGCTTCAATTGACTTTAATTCTACACCAACATCTTTTATTCTAGAGAAATAATCGTGCTGTATTTTAACAATTTTATTTACTTGCGGTGCTACGATTAAAGAAGACCAGTTAAACTCAATATTTAAATCAATATTAGAGTGTTCTTCCTGAAAATTAACGATAGCTTCACATAAATTAGATGAAACAAAAGTGCTATTGTCTTTTTCCTTTGCTTTTTCTATAAGCTCCAACAGATTATCTGCTTCTATTGAATTAACTATGTTATTTAAAGCCCTATTAGTTGCTAGCGTGGTTTTTCTAACAAATGTTTCATCGTCAGAAAACAAATTACTTGGCACTTCTACAGCATTTATCGGACAGGAAACTTTCAAAATAAAACTGCCCGGTTCTGTATGTTTGAAGTTACATTTTTCAATTAATTGTTTAGGCTCAGTTTTCTTTAATTTAGGATGATGGGGTTTGGGCTCTAATACAGTATGCGCCGCAGACAATAATAATTGTTGTGCGCCATTCAAGGCAGAAACCGCATAGGTCAGAGGTATAAATCTATCTTCGTTTCTGTTGTCTATAATTCTAAATCTAAGTGAGTCGTCTTTATAATCCAATAGATTTGAATATACAAATTCTGTTGGTTTATTAATAAAATAAGCTACTTTGTCAAGTGTAGCTAATATTGTTTCCTCATAATCAAAATCAGTTTTGTCAATCGGGAACACTATTTGCCTTTCAGGAAAGGCAGGGTTTTTCAAGACATAAAGTCTGTCATTAATAGCTTCTGGAACAATTGCCCAACCTAAAGATTTTATAAAATCTCTTAAATCAGCTGTTCCAATATTTCCAATGTTTATCTTCATGGTAGCCGATAGTCAATTTTCTCTTTTCTTGATAAAGTAGACGCTATTGTATGTAACGCACTTGGCGTTAATAAGTTTTCTTTAGGTATATATATTGTTTGACCTGTGCCATTTGTGCTATCTGGTGCACCTCTTAAACTCACCCAATATGCACATTTTTTTATTATCAATTGATCTGCCGTAATTTGGAGCCAATTATCACTTACTTCATCTAAAAATAATACTACTAGAAACCTCGGTGTAAATAAATTTGTAAGTCTTAATTCGTCGTACCTTTTTATTCCTTGTATTAAGTATGAAATATAATCGCCAACAAAGGTTGGAGTTGACTTTGTCGCTTTTAATTGGATGTTCATACTGATATCATTTAAGTATCCTCCTCCATCAAAAGGTCCTATTGCAGAAAGCTTGGCATCCACACCATTGTTGTCATCATGCCTGTTACCAAAGCTACAAGACATTTTAGCTTTTGAAGCCACAGCGTGTAAATATGCGTAGCTTAATTCAGATTCTATGTCGTTATCTCCTACAGGTCTCATTACTTAGCAAGTTGGTGTTTATATGAATTTCTATGCTATTCTAATACTTATATATTTCAGCAAAGATATTAACAGAACCAAAATACAAAAGAAAATACAATAATTATCCTCTCTCCTCCCTCAACCCCTGCAATATTTGCTTCGGGTAAATTAGGTAGTATTTCTGTACTGTTTTGGCTAATGATTGGATGTTGTATTGGTCTGATGCGGTGGCTATGTCTTTTACCGTGCCGTCTTTGTATTTTATGCTTATCTGCTCGCTTTG
The DNA here is from genome assembly GCA_945869825.1 of Chitinophaga pinensis. GTDB lineage: Bacteria > Bacteroidota > Bacteroidia > CAMBQF01 > CAMBQF01 > CAMBQF01. The sequence goes on from CAMBQF010000095.1 coordinate 1,808, forward strand.
GGGGCTGTAGGCGCTGTTGGTAATAGAGTCGTGCATAACAAAGTAGTTAATCTCGTTATTCGTCAACCCGAATACCTTTTTGGTGCGCGCTTTTACCGCCTCAATATCGGCACGGTTAAAGGCGTTGTTCTGTATCTCAATTTTAAACAGGCTGCGGTTTACCAGGTTTTTAGAAAGGAATGATAATATCCTGTCGCTATGGTTGCACCACTCTTTTAGCGATGCCATAATATCGTAATCATCCAGCTGGCTAAACAGGTCTAAATACTTGGGGTTGTCCCTAAAATCTTCAATAGTAACAACTTTGGTAAGAAAGGTTTTTAGCGCCGTGGTGCCAAATACGTCTTCGCCCAAAAAGGCCAACTCGCGTGCGCGTTTAAGTATGTTTACCAAAACCGACTCTGCCGCCAATACTGTTTTATGCAAATACACCTGCCAATACATCAAACGGCGGGCTATAATAAACTTTTCTACACTGTATATACCCTTGGCCTCAACCACCAGGGTATCGTCCACCACGTCCAGCATTTTAATAATACGGTCGTAGCTGATTACCCCTTCCGATACTCCAGTAAAGAAACTGTCGCGGCTCAGGTAGTCCAAGCGGTCCATATCCAGCTGGCTCGATACCAGTTGGTGCAGGAATTTTTTGGGGTAACGGTCGTTAAAAATATCAATGGCGGTAGTCAATTGCCCCTCAAACTCCTCATTCAATCGCTGCATAAACAGCGCCGACAGCTCCTCGTGGTGTATACCCGACACGATAGAACTTTCTAAGGCATGCGAGAATGGGCCATGGCCAATATCGTGCAGCAATACAGCAATCAATACGCCGTTGGCTTCATCGTCAGTAATATCACTGCCCTTAAAGCGCAGGGTTTCTATTGCCTCGGTGGCCAGGTGCATAGCGCCCAGCGCATGGTGAAAGCGGGTGTGGTTAGAACCCGGGTAGACAAGGTACGTCATACCCAGTTGCTTAATGCGGCGCAGGCGCTGGTAGTAGGGGTGCTCTATCAGCGCAAATACCAAATCGTTAGGTATTTGTATAAACCCGTAAATAGGGTCGTTTATTATTTTATACTTTTTCAATAGGGCAAAGGTAACCCATACAGGCATAGCAACAAAAAAGCCCCTCCCGATAGTTCGGGAAAGGGGCTTTCATTGTTCATTTTTTATCTCTTTATCTATTCATTAAAGGAAACTACTTAACCAGCTTCTTCACCTCTTCGTACAACTCTTCCTCATCGCCGGGGGCGTAGCTGTTGTGCGACCATACAATTTTGCCGCTGCCATCCACTAAAAACGTCATAGGTGGGTTGTTTACACCCATTGCACGCCTAAAGTCGCTGTTGGGGTCCAGGATAATGTCGTATTCCCAGCCTTTGGCATCAACAAACGGGCCTACTTTGGCCGTGTTGCGGGCATCGTCAATAGATACTGCTACCAGCTTAACGCCGGTTTCTTTTTGCCATGTAGGGTAATCTTCGGCAATGGTGTTAAGCTCTTTAACACACGGTGCGCACCATGTAGCCCAAAAATTAATAATCATGGGTTTACCGCCGTTGTTAAGGTCTTGGGTGTTAAAGGTTGTACCATCAATCTTTTTAACGCTTACCGCAGGCACTGTACCACCTGTTTGGGCAAACACTTGCACTGATAGGGCCAAAGCGGCCAAAAGGAATATGTTTTTCATTATAGTATAAGTTCTATTAAATAAGTAACCGGCAAATGGTATGCAAAATGCAAGCCAAAGTGCCGGTTACTGGTATATTATCTTACTAATTACTTAGCGATAGAAATACGTTGGCTGTAAAGTTTGTTACCTACAAACACGTTAACCATGTACATACCGTTAGATAGAGAAGAAAGATCCATGTTTAGGATGTGTTGGCCTGCAGCCATGTTGTCTTTATTCTCAGAGTAAACCAATTGGCCCATTACGTTAGTAACGTTAATAGCAATGTTTGATTTGTTTACAAGGCTCATGTTCATGTTAAAGTTACCTGCCGATGGGTTAGGGAAGATAGCGATGTTACCGTTAAGCGGTGCTTCTTCTTCGGTACCTAAAACAAGTACATTGAATTTTTTCTTGTCTAAAGTAGTATATTCAGAACCTGAAGCTAAAACAGTTCCGGCACCGTCAGTAACAGAGTAAGAACCGTCGCCGTAGTTGCAGCACATGCCGTCGCCATAAGAATCGGTAATTTCAAAAGAGTAGCAATCAACTGCTGGCAGGGTAACAGTTACAGGAGTCTGTACAGTAGAGCCGGCTTGTTGAAGGTCGTTGTAAGGGCCACCTTGAGCTACAACCTGACCGTTACCTTTTTTAAGTTTCCAGGTAGTTTCGCTTCCGTAAGCATCAGTAGTAATTTTAACGGTTACATATTGGTTTACAGCTTGTACAGCAGGGCCAATAGTAGTAGTTACCGCATCGTTAGCTACATCATCGTTGTTTGATGTTACTTTAATTTGCAAAGAACCAGATTGTGTAGGAGTGTATTGGCCTACTGTTACTTCAGTAACAGCATATTTAGCCAGGTTGCCGCTCCAGTTGTAGCTTGCAATTTCAGTACCGTTAAAATACGCTTTAATGGTTGCTGATGTTAAAGCGGCAGTACCCATATTTTGCAACTTAGCTTTAAGGTCTATTGAAGAGCAGCTTGAAGTTTCGCCAGTGTAAGAAAGGATGGCAGGGTCAACCGGGAAAGTAGCAACCGGGCAGGCCTGTGCAGCAGCATAAATATTAGAAGTAGATGCCTGGCCAACCTCTGTAATGATACGGTTAGGGCAAATTAAATATATTGTTGGGAAAGCGCTGATTCCGTATGCACTGTTAAACGATGCATTGTCTATAATAGGGTATGGTGTACCGGTAATCCAGTCGCCCTCGCTTGCAGTAGCGTAAGTGTTGCCAGCGTTAACACCTTGTAGCTGTGCCAAAGAGTTTGTTCCTTCACCTTCTATAAAAAGAACCATAACATCGTTAGTAGTACCACTAGCCACGCCAGAGTAGCCTGCAGGGCCATGGTTAACATATAAATCTTCCAGCGCGCCGCTATTGTGGTAGTTCCAGCAAGGAGGGCACCAGGCAGCAGAAAAATCAATAACTACAGAATAACCCTGATCTAAAAGATCGTAAAGGTTCCACGTGTTACCGTTAAGGTCTGTGCCCGTAAAATCAGGTGCAATAGACCCGTTTGCTATTTGGGCGTTAGATGTATTGCTTACAAACAAAGCCGTTGTTAAAGCCAATACGGTGGTAAGTATTTTTTTCATTTCTAAATAAAAGTTTACAGTTGTTTTTACAAAGTTATTATTAATTGTTAGTAAACAATAGTTTTTTAACAATTTTTTGATGTGTAGCTAAAACACCATAAAACCAATCCCGCAAAACGGTTAACCAAATGATATGTAAACACATGCAGCACTACTAAACAATAAAGCTGCGGCAAAATGCCACAGCTTTGCATTAAATATGATTATGGCAGCCTAAAACAGGCCGTGGAGTTCAGCGTCTATTTTGTTAATTACCTGGCCCAAATGCTCCGGGTTTTCAATAAATTTATTCTCATCTACATCTATAATCAGCAGTTTACCACCGGTATACTCGCTAATCCACGCCTCGTAGCGCTCGTTAAGGCGGCGCAAATAATCAAGGCGGATAGAGTTTTCATACTCGCGGCCGCGCTTTTGTATCTGGGTAACAAGCGTTGGTACGCTGGCACGCAGGTAAATAAGCAAATCGGGCGGGCCAATAAGCGATGACATAAGGCCAAACAGCTGAGAGTAGTTGTCAAAGTCGCGGGTGGTCATAAGGCCCATAGCATGCAGGTTGGGCGCAAAAATGTGCGCATCTTCATAAATGGTACGGTCTTGTATAACATGCTTTTTACCCTGACGTATTTGCAACACCTGGTTAAAACGCGAGTTTAAAAAGTATATCTGCAGGTTGAACGACCAGCGTTGCATGTCTTCGTAAAAATCATTCAGGTATGGGTTTTCGTCGGCATCTTCGTAATGCGCCTCCCATTTATAGTGGTTAGATAGTAAACCTGTAAGGGTTGTTTTACCTGAGCCTATGTTACCCGCAACGGCTATGTGTTTAGCGGTAGATTTTTCGCCCATAAACTTTAATCGTATTTATTTACTGCTTATTGAATTTTTTAATTGGAATGTGCAAAACTAAAACTTTAGTACAATTAGCAAGAGAATGTTAATAAGTTGAGGCCATTTAAAATGGGCAAGCCACTAAAAACACACATTTCAAACAAAAACAATAAAGCCTGTATTTACCACTAATAAACCAAAAGACTTAATAGAGCATGGCCACGAACTTTCCACAGAAGATGGGCGCGAGGGGGGTAATTATTACGCTTTCTCCTCTTCCTTCTTCACCTCAGCTACCTTTTCAGGGCGCATCTGGGGGAATAAAAGCACATCTTGTATAGAGGGTGAGTTGGTCATAAGCATAGCAATACGGTCTATACCAAAACCAATGCCCGATGTTGGGGGCATGCCGTACTCAAGGGCACGTAGGAAATCATGGTCGATAAACATGGCCTCATCATCGCCACGCTCCATCAGTTTGGCCTGTTCCTCAAAGCGCTCGCGCTGCTCCAGCGGGTCGTTAAGCTCGCTGTAGGCATTGGCCATTTCTTTGCCGTTTATCATCAGCTCAAAACGCTCTACTAAGCCTGCATGCTCGCGGTGCTTTTTAGTTAGCGGGCTAAGCTCTACAGGGTAGTCTATAATAAAGGTAGGTTGTATGTATTGGCCCTCGCATTTAGCGCCAAAAATTTCGTCAATCAGTTTGCCTTTGCCCATGCTGGCATCGGTTTCAATGTGTAGTTCTTTACACACGCCACGCAAGCCGTCTTCGTCCATAGCGGCTACATCAAAACCAGTATGTTCCTTAATCGCTTGGTGAATAGAAACGCGTTTAAACGGTGCTTTGTAGCTGATGATGTTATCACCAGTCTGAACCTCAGTAGTGCCGTGTAATGCAACGGCTACGCGCTCCATCATCTTTTCGGTAAACTCCATCATCCAGTAATAATCTTTGTAGGCCACATAAAACTCCAACACCGTAAACTCGGGGTTGTGGGTGCGGTCCATGCCCTCGTTACGGAAGTTGCGGCTAAACTCGTACACAAAATCAAAACCGCCTACAATAAGGCGTTTTAGGTAAAGCTCGTTAGCTATACGCAGGTAGAACGGTACATCCAAAGCGTTGTGGTGGGTAATAAACGGCCTTGCGGCAGCGCCACCGGGAATATTTTGTAACACAGGGGTATCAACCTCCAGCGCGCCATGCTCATTTAAAAAGTCGCGGATGGTTTTAATCATCACCGAGCGTTTGATAAACGTGTCGCGCACGTGTGGGTTTACAATCAGGTCGACATAACGCTGGCGGTAACGCATCTCCGGGTCAGAAAAAGCGTCGAATACCTCGCCGTCTTTCTCTTTTACCACCGGCAGCGGGTGCAGCGATTTTGACAATAACGTAAACGATGTTGCGTGTACAGTAGTTTCGCCCGTTTGGGTGGTAAACACATAGCCTGTAATGCCGATAAAATCGCCAATATCAAGCAGTTTTTTAAACAGCGTGTTGTATAGGGTTTTGTCTTCGCCGGGACAAACCTCATCGCGATTTATATAGATTTGCACACGGCCGGTAGCGTCTAAAATTTCGGCAAAAGCAGCCTTACCCATAATACGGCGACCCATAAGGCGGCCCGCAATGGTTATGTCTTTAAACGAGGCTTCGTCGCCCTGTTTATAGTTGTCATGTATATGCTTGGCAGTAGCGTTTACCGGGTACAAAGCGGCCGGGTAAGGGTCTATGCCCAGGTTAATAATTTCTTGCAGCGATTGGCGGCGTATTACTTCTTGTTCCGAAAGTTCGTGTGTGCTCATCATCTAAAAATGGAGAGCAAAGATAAGCCTAATGAGCGAATAAGCGAATGAGATAATTAGCGAATGGAAAATTGCTTATATTTGCCTTATGCAGCCTACCCATTTTACTACGCTATGTATTAGCTAAAATGCACGCTTAAATTTTTGCTAGGTTAATGTTTCTCTGGCATTGGGCTGCAACAGTCTTTCTGTATTTTGTATTGGTTGTGGCTGCTTTCCAGTATATACCCCTTGGCCTGCGAGTAATAAAGCATGCCTGTAAATGTAAACCTGAAACACCTAAAGCAATGCGCGTTAGGGTCATTCCGCAATTGCTTTTCAAAACTATCGCTGTAGTGTACAATAATATCAGTATTTACCAGGTGCTGGAATTTTTCTTCGCCCTCGCCCACTATGGCTGTAACTCGCCACTCTTGACCTCCATCGCATTCGCCGCAGGCATATTGCATGTTATAGCAGTATACTGTTAGCCCCTGGCCTTGTTTAAACGGCATGTAATACCAGGCCGCAAAGCCACAAAGTGCCACAAACAGGGTAGCCAACGACAGGAGTATTATTTTTTTTGTTTTGTTCATCGTTTAATCACAATCTTCTAGTTTTCCCATCCAAAACTTAGTCCTGTCCATCTTTGGCCATTCCTTTCTTGCCACTATAAAAACGCTACTGCCAAAGGGGGCGCGTTTAAAAAGCGAGCGCTCTATATTATTAATTTTTAACAACAAGTTATTGCCTTTGGGTGGAAAAACAACATCCGACTTTATCAAAATTTTCCCTCCTTTATACATTACAGAACGTTGCCTTTTTCGTTCAATCCATATTAAAGGCGAGAGCAAAAATGGCCATTGTGTGCAATTGTCGATTGTTAATTGACAATTAACAATTAAATTTTTTAACTCAGTTGGATTAAAGCGGGTTTGTATTCCAACAGCAACATCGTGTGTGCCCGCAAATGCAGCATGTGCCGGGTTATTCATTATCAGCAATCCACCGGGGTTTAAAAGGCTTGTTAGCTTTCTCAAAACATCTTTAACAATACGAATATTGAAGTAACACAATACATCGTTACATACAATTACATCAAACGTCTGCCCCTTAAATACGGTATCAATTTGCTTAATATTGGCTTTAGTTGGGCTTAACCCTTTCTCATTGCAAGTTTCTATGGCAAAATCGGCAACATCCATGCCTTTAATGCTGGAATAACCTGCTTTAAGCAGCTTAACCCATAACCCGCCTGTACCACAGCCGGCATCTAATATTGTAATGTTCTTTCTGTCTCCAAACTGTTTTTTTATTGCACTAAAAACCCGTTGGTGTAGTGTTACATACCACCAGTGTCGCTCTTCAGCCATCGACATTAAATAGTATTCCGCTTTATTTTCTACCATGTTAAAACGATGACTTTTTGATTTCGAATTGCCTGTCGGTTTTGGTTTTGGGTAAGATACTAACCAACACAATGGTTAATACTAAGCTTAACCCATGTTCAGAAAACTGCCAGCCGCTGCCTTTTAATAGTTGGGCGGCTGTAATAACCAGCAGCAACCACAAGGGGAATACCGTAACAATTATTAAGAGATAAAACAGCAGGTGCCCCATTGTGCCGAACCGCGTTATCAGCATAGATGCAAAAACCGATACCAACTTTTTAAACGTGTACCTTGATTTTACCTCTGCTGCTTTATGCTCTACTGCAAACGTACCTATGTTTTGGGCATGTTTTAACACCAACACATCGGGGTACACATTGGCATTGGTGTAGGTAGTTATCTTCTGCACCAAATCTTTCCTGATAACCTTAAAACTACTCAGGTATAAATCTTTTGGTTTATCAGTAATAAGCCATGCTACATAGTTTGAAAAGCCGCTGCCCGCATTACGCCAGCCTGCGTGCATTTTCTGTGCGTATTGGGCATACACCACATCGTACCCGCTCTCTGCCCTGGCTAATAGTTTTAGTATTTCAGCAGGTGGATTTTGTCCGTCATCATCTATTATGACCGCATACTCTCCGTCGGCATAAAAAAACCCACACATAACAGCGTTAAACTCGCCCACATTTTTAGCCAACGATATGGCTTTGATATTTGGGTGTTGTTGTGCCAGTTGAAAGATCACCTCCTCGCTGTTATCAATGCTGCCATCATTTACCAGCACAATCTCAAAATCAATATGCGACAGCGCCGCAAAGCAATCGTCAACCACCTTTGTAATGGATGCTGTGCTGTTGTATACAGGAATAACTACAGATAGATGCATGGGCGGTCAAATTTACTACCTTTAGCCCTTGTATATTAAAACCATTATGTTTCGTAAGCTTCTTTTATTTGTTTTTATTCTGGTTGCCGGCGCGGTAGTAGCCCAGCCAACCTTTCCGGTAAACGGTGTTGCCAACCCAAAGCCTATTTATACGGCTTTTACCAACGCCAATATTTTTACCGACTATCAAACCCTGCTAACCAACGCCACCCTGCTGGTTAAAGACAATAAGATAGAGGCCATAGGTACTAATGTAACGCTGCCCAAGGGCACCATTGTATACAACCTAAAGGGCAAATACATTTACCCGGCATTTATTGATTTGTGCAGCAACTATGGCATGCCCGAGGTGAAGCGAGGCGAATATAACGGCCCGCAAATGCTATCAAACAGCAAAACATCAACGGGATGGAACCAGGCAGTGAAGCCCGAAATGGATGCTATCTCGTTATTTAATGTTGATGGTAAAGATGCTGCCGAACTGCGCAAGGTAGGCTTTGGCGCGGTGCTTACCCAGCAAAACGATGGTATTGCCCGTGGCACTGCTGCCGTTGTAGCATTGGCTGACGGTAAAGTAAACGAGCAGATTGTTAAAGATAAAGCCGCAACGGGTTACTCGTTCAGCAAAGGCTCATCAACCCAAGATTACCCTTCATCATTAATGGGCAGTATTTCGCTTTTGCGCCAAACCTTTTACGATGCCGATTGGTACGCTAAAGGTGGTAATAAGGTAGAGTTCAACCTGTCGCTTAACGCTATAAACACCAACAAAAAACTGCCTGCTTTTTTTGAGGTGGGCGATAAGCTAAGCATTATGCGTGCCGATAAAATTGGCGACGAATTTGGCATACAGTTTATTATAAAAGGCAATGGCGATGAATACCAACGTGTAGATGAAATTAAGGCTACGGGCGCCCCTATTATTGTTCCGGTAAACTTCCCTGTGGCGTTTGATATTAGCGACCCTGACGCGGCATCGCTGATACAGCTTACCGATATGAAACATTGGGAGCTTGCCCCTGCCAATGCAGCAACAGTTGACAAAGCAGGCATTACATTTGCCTTTACCGCTGCCGGTTTAAAAGAGCCTGCCGGCTTTTTACGCAACGTGCGCAAAACGGTTGAATATGGCCTGCCCTACAAAGCCGCCATTAAAGCCCTTACCGCTACACCTGCGAGTTTAGCCGGTGTTACCGATATGCTTGGCGACCTTAAGCAAGGCAAACTGGCAAGCTTTTTAATTACTACCGACAGCCTTTTTACCCGCACTACTTTGGTTGCCGAAACATGGGTAAACGGCAAGCGCTATGTGCAGGAAGATGCCTCGCAGACTGTTCTTCGCGGTTCTTACAATGCTACCATAAAACAAGACAATGGCACTACCACATCATTTGCTGTGATAATGCGCGGAACGCCTGCCAAACCTAACGCTGAGATTAAACGCGACAGCACCCATTACGATATTGAGGTCCGTCGTGATAATAACATGCTTACCCTTATTGGTAACCTGAAAAAGGCAGGTATTGACGCTACATTTACATCAAACATTTACATTGCCAAGGTTGATGCCGACAACCACGCTACAAGCATTGGTGGCCGAGGTGTTTTATCAAACGGAAATAACTTTGCGCTTGATTTGGCTTTTGTAAACGATACAATAAAAACCAAACGCGACACCTTTAAACTAAAAACCGTTGACGGCAAAGCATGGTTGCCTTTTGCACCTTATGGCGCTGCAGAAAAAGCCAAACCTGCCACCTACCACATTAAAAACGCCACCGTGTGGACTAATGAAGCCGATGGCAAACTGGAAAATGCCGATGTTGTTATAACCAACGGTAAGATTACCGCTGTAGGCAAAAGCCTTGCTACACCCGCAGGTGCTA
>CAMBQF010000096.1 GCA_945869825.1 Chitinophaga pinensis
GCCAATCAACTGTCTTTTAACTTATCGTTATTGGGCCATTTTATTGCTTCACTACTTTAAAAGCTTTGTTTTTTAGCTTAATAAAATAGATTCCTTGTGATAGGTTAGTTAATTCTATTAATACATTTTCTGAGGTAATTTTTTCTGTAAATAATTCTCTTCCCACGCTGTCGTATAAAGAATATGAACAACCTAATAATGCTATATCTAATTTAATATTAATAGAACTGCCTGTTGGATTTGGGTAAATTTTAATTCCAGATAAAGTATTTTCATCTATCTGCAATGGTAGTTCACAATCTGAAAAATACTCTTTTATATATTCTTTTTGGCTATTATTTATTGAATGCATTGCATTACCTTTAATTAGTACAACATTTCCTGATAAATACGAAAACTCAGTAATTGTAGGGTTGCCCATTGTTATTCCAGAAGTTAATATGCTACCAGTATACCCATTATGCTTAGCTACTGTATATGCTGCAGTTTCAGCGGGTAAAAAACTTACGCCTACATTAGAAGGGCCTCCTGTGTATGGTATCAAGTTATCGTTATCATTGCTTATACTTAAATACTTTCTTGTAGTTAAGGGGGTTGTTACACTATCATAGCCGCAAAAAGAACTATCGGGGTTAGTTAACCCGCCTGGCTGGTAAAAATTTGACGAATGGTATTGTGCTTCATTTAGGTGCGAAACAATAGCGCATATTATATCAATACCCGGATTATTATTTTCTATAAAAACCCTATTGGCTAAACCCGATCCATTTGATGAACCTAAAATTCGTATTTTATTCTGGTTAACATTATCGTATCCCTGCAAATTATTCGCAAGATCATTTATCATTTCAATATCAGGGGCATCGCTTTCTTCAGCGCAAATATTCCAACTATTTTCATACGCGGTTGGTGCAACAAGAATATGACATTGCAATGTGCTAATAAATTGATTAATCATTCCTGGTCCGTTGCCACCATTTCCGTGAAGTAAAATGCATACCGGAAAGCCACCCTGCGGTGCAGGACCCGGTGGGACAAAAATGTTTAAGGGATAGGTATATCCGCTGGGTTGTTGTGGCCAACTTTTGGTAATATTAATATTAGTATTTGAAGTCAAATTTTGCGAAAACAAAATTATAGGATAAAATATTAGTATAGTAAAAAGTGCTTTTAGCATAAACTTTTTTTTAGTTTTATTAGTCGTATTCTTTTTCTATCAAAATAGTAGAAGATACCTGCTCTTTTTTATTTTTTTTAAATTAATTTAAATTCCTTAATTAATGCAGAATCCATCTCCTGCTAATATACTAATAAAATTCAATATATTTGTTTTTCATCGGCGCTGCGTTGTAACACCAGCCAAGGTGGAAAAGACAATTTGTTTTCTATAATGATGCTTATTTATAATTAATAATTACTTGGTTTTTATCTTTGCGTTGTATGTTAGGCACCATAACATTTTCCGCAGGGTAGCCAATAGGAATTAATAAAAATGGTTTTTCGTTTATAGGCCTATTTAATAGTTTGCATAAAAAATTCATTGGACTTGGTGTATGTGTTAAAGCAACCAAACCACACTGATGAATAGCTTGTATTAAAAAGCCACATGCTATACCTACAGATTCAGTAACATAGTAATTTGTTTTTTTTACTTCATTTTCTAAGTCGTATGACTTTTTAAAAACAATTATTAAAGCTGGAGCATCTTCCAAAAATGGTTTATTCCAATCCGTGCCTAAATAACTCAAATCATCTAACCATTCTTGGGGCATACGGCTATTATAGCTATCATACTCTTCTTTCTCAGCTGCTATTCTAATCTGTGATTTTAGTTCAGGGCTGGTTACTACACAAAATGTCCAGGGCTGTTTATTTGCGCCCGAAGGTGCAGTTGACGCAGACATTATTATATTTTCAATTACTTCAATTGAAACAGGTTCTGTTGAAAATTCTCTTACCGTTCTTCTGCCTTCCATAAAATGATAATGCCTTCTACTTTCGGCTAATAATTCTTCTCCTCGAAGAATTTTTTTTGAGTAAGGGATAAATTTTGGTTCCATAACCTATGAATTATTTTTCGTTTTGGCAATAATTATTCCTGCCAATATAAGAGTATATAGTAATCTGTATAAGCACTAAAAATAGGCCGTTGGCAACATGTTATTAGTTGTGGTTAAAATTTAATTCTATACTCTAAATTTGCAATTATACTTCTTGTTAAGCCATCCGGACGATTCTCTCTAACAACAAATGGTACACCCATATTAATTTGAATAGCGCTTTTTGTATTTATTTGATAATCTAAATACAGTGTTCCATTTAATGTAAGCCCACTTGAATTGTTAATGTCCCTTTTAATATTAAACTCGTCTGTATACTTATCATTTGCCAAGTGATATATTGGCAATACACTTGGCGTTAATTTGAATTTTTTGCTTAAAGAAATTGGATAAGATACTCTTAATAAAATGTCTCCGCTTCTTTGAAATTTATTTGTTGATTGAAATGTATTTAATTTAGAATCTGTTGGGTAATTTGAAGCAATAAATTGATTGCTGTTTTGGGTTATTGGCTGCTGAAGTGCAACTACAAATTGAATTTTCTTTACTACATATCCAATTCCAAATAGTATATCAAATGTTCCTAAACTTGCTTGATAATCCATAGGTAATGGAAGGTTATTTAGCGATTTATTTGCGTTTGATAATGGTATTTTTGCACCTAACGTAAATTTTATGCTTTTACCTGCATTATAGTTTGCATTTAAAAAGACATCCGAAAGCCCAAAAGTAGCTATTCCGTTTCCGTTTTGTGCCATTGTTACCAATTTGGCATCCAGTCCCCATTTTTTACCAAACTGTCTGTTATACTCTAAATAATTACCATAAACTAAAATATCGTAGTCTGCAGCTCCTAAAAAAGCACCAATTTTAAATTGGTTATTCATAACGTTTAAACTGTCTGCGCCATTAGGTTTAAAACTGTTTATAGTGCAAAAACCGGCATCACTACAACCTTGTCCGTAAGTATGGCTTGTCAATAAAAATAAAAGGGTTGTTGCTAATAGAATAAATTTCAATTTTGTCATATTTTGTTTGTTCTCTTTTTGTCAATTATCTATTGCCTCTAACTTACCAATAGAACTAATTTTCTAATATAACGTATTCCTCTTATTTTAATTATACCAAATATTATTATGTAATGTTATGACGCTTCGTTTTCTAATATTGTTTTGTTTTTAAAATCATATAATTAATTACAACAGCAACCAACACAACACACTAATAATCAAAATACCAAAAAAGTCGGCCCAAAATCCGGCACGCACCATTTGTCCGGTTTTAATATAGCCCGTGCCGTATACTATGGTATTGGGTGCGGTAGCTACAGGTAGCATAAACCCTAACGATGCTGCTAGTGTTGCAGGCAGCATAACTTCTAATGGGTCTAAGCCGGTACTGGCACATAGCGAGGCCAAAATAGGTAATGCCAATTGTATACTGGCTACGTTAGAAGCAAACTCGCTGATAATGCAAACAATGGTAACTATGCAGCAAATAATCAGCAGCGGGTGTAGCGACCCTATATTTGCCAAATGCCCCGCCAGCCATACACTCAGCCCCGATAGCTCAAAGCCCTTAGCCAGTGCAAACCCCGAACCAAACAAAAGCAAAACAGAGTAGGGTACTTTCTTAAAATCGTCGGCCACCAATAGGGTAGAGCCTTTATTGTTTTTTGATGGGATAAGGAACAGCAAAGACCCCATTACTACAGATACCGTACTATCGTGCACCCTTGGGTTGCCACCAACTAAAGTGCCCCATCCTTTAAAAGCAAACGACCCAAAGTCAATATCAGCGCGGGTAAACCACAGTATAGCCGTAGTGGCAAATACAGCGGTAATCATCTTTTCTTCCGCAGCCATGCGCCCAAGGGTTTTGTATTGGTTAATAAAATATCGCTTGTCCAGCGGCTGCTTTTTAAACCCCACAAACATATACAGCATTACAAAAAATACTGCCATTAACAGTACTATTGATATAGGGAAACCAATAGCAAACCAGTTGGTAAAGTTCAGCCCGTCCGGTGCTATGTTTTTGTTGTAATAGCTATAAAATATAGTGTTGGTTGGTGTGCCTACTAATGTTGCCATACCACCTATGGTGCCTGCATAGGCAAGGGCTATCATTAATCCCGAAGAAAATTTTTTGGTACGATCTTCGTTTTCAGCGCCTATGTGTTTTACAATACCTAATACAGCGGGTATCAACATCAAAACCGTTGCGGTGTTAGATATCCACATGCTGACAAAATAAGTTGCAAACATCACCCCAAATAAAACCCGTGCGCGGCTGCTGCCAATAAACGCCAGCACACCTAGCGATAGCCTTTTGTGCAGCCCCCATTTTTCAATACCTATAGATATTAAAAAGCCACCCAGAAAAAGGAATATGGCCTGATCCATATACTGCAGGGCAATGGTTTGCGGGTCGGCAATGCCGGCAAAAGGTATCAATATAAAAGGCAACAAGGCGGTAACGGTAATACTAACGGCTTCGGTCATCCACCACCAGGCAATCCATAGTGTTATGGCCGCCATATAGGTAGGTTGCATATTGCCCGGCGTAAGGTTGCCAAACAATACCATTAGCAGCGCCAGTAAAGGGCCGCCAACAATCAGCAATATGTTTTTTAAGCCTTTGCTCACGGGGTAAATATACTGTTTTAGTTCCCAGTTCCCCGTTGTCAGTTCCCAGATAAATTCAAAACAAATAATAAATAACCTTGTTAGTTGGGCGTGAATAAATTTGCGCACCTATCAGAACAAGATATAGACCGTGTTATTGAAATGGCATGGGAAGACCGCACCCCTTTTGATGCCATCCTTACCCAGTTTGGTTTGGCCGAGGATGATGTAAAAGCGTTGATGAAGAGGGAAATGAAAGCCTCGTCGTGGCGCATGTGGCGCGAGCGTGTGCAGGGCCGTAAAACCAAGCATGCAGCCATCCGCGTTGATGATGTCGACCGCTTTAAATGCACCCGCCAGCGCGCTGTAAGCAACAATAAAATCTCTAAACGCTAGTTGGTAGTTGTTGGTTCGTAGTTGTTAGCAAACATATTTTTAAACTAGAAACTACCAACATCAAACTATCAACTATATTGCGGTATGAAAGAAATTGCATTGGTATTTGTCGGCGGAGGTGCGGGTAGCGTGGTGCGTTTTTTAATAGGCAAGGCCGTGGTAAGCCGCTACACCTCGCTGTTTCCGTATGCAACCTTTGGGGTAAACATTTTAGCATCGTTTGTTTTGGGGTTGATGATAGCAACGTTTAGCAAAAAAACCGACGGTATGCAGTGGCTGCTGTTGCTTGTCGGTACGGGCTTTTGCGGTGGCCTTAGCACCTTTTCTACCTTTAGTTATGAGAATTTCAGCCTGTTGCAAAAAGGCGAAACTTCTATGTTTTTCATCTACACCATTACCAGTTTTGCGGCTTGTTTGGCAGGGGTTGCCGGTGGCTATTTATTAGGCCAAAAGGCCTAACAGCGTCTAGCGTTGAGCGTACAGCGTTTAGTTTTTTTACCTTTTTTACAGGCAACTGACTACTGACTACTGACAACTAAATGCTATCTTAGCCCGTTTTTAAAATCAATATGTTAGGCACACAAATACTCAACTACAAGTTAACCGCGCTAATTGGCGAGGGAGGCATGGGGCATGTGTATTTGGGCGAGCATATTAGCCTGGGCCGCAAGGCAGCTATTAAGGTGTTGTTGCAGCAGTATGCTAACAATCCCGAGATTAGGGCCCGGTTTAAAAACGAAGCGGCAGCACTCTCAAGGCTTCAACATCCCAACATAGTTACCTTATACGATTATGTGGAGACGGAAGACATGCTATGCCTGGTAATGGAATATGTAGAGGGGCACAACCTTGACCATTACATTGCTAACGTACGTGGCCCTATACCTGAGGCTGTTGCCTTGCCCTTGTTCGACCAGATACTGATTGCATTTTCTTACGCCCATAGTATTGGTGTGGTGCACAGGGATATTAAACCATCTAACATTATCATTACTCCCGATAGCAAGGTTAAGATACTTGATTTTGGTATTGCCAAATTGCTTGAGCATAAAGACCATAAGCTAACGCGCACAGGTTCGCGCATGGGTACAGTACTTTACATGAGCCCCGAACTGGTGCAGGGTAAAGAGGCCGACTTGCGTTCTGATATTTACTCGCTGGGGGTTACGCTGTTCCAGATGCTTTCGGGCCGCGAACCGTACGATAAAACCCTGCCTGAATACGAGGTTTACAACAACATAGTGCACAACCCACTGCCCAGGGTAAAAGAGTTTTACCCTATGGTTAGTAGCCACGTGCAGGATATTATTGATAAGGCTACCCGCAAAGAACCCGCCGACCGTTTCGACAGTTGTGACCAGTTCTTATCTGCCTTGCACCCTACGAAAATTACAAAAAACGAGGCGGAGATTTTACCCTTGGCCGACCCTGTGCCACCAAGTGTGGTTGAGCCTGAAAGTAAAACCCTAAAAAAGAAGGGCCGCCCCCTATACGTACGCATAATAAGCCTGCTGCTTTTAGTGTTTGTTGTAGGCGTGGGTATGTGGCTTTACAATTGGTACACAACCAGCGTAAACGTATCGTACTACGTATTGGCCGATAAGCTTTTGCTGCGCCCTACCAAAGGCGATGATAATGCAGGAAATGCAATTGCTACGCTGCGTTATGGCACACCCGTTACGGTGGTAGAAAAAGATGCTTTTGTTGATAGCGAAGGCCTTACCTGGTGCAAGGTACGCCCTAATGGTACAAAGAACGAAGGTTACGTAGCCTTTAACTATTTGGCGCCGGAGGGTGAGTTTAATAAGATGAAGAACATCTTTTCTACAAACGATAATGCCCAGCAAGGCACCAAAGTGGCCTTTAAAAAGGCGTTAGATGCATTTTACGAAAAAAATAGCCTTTACATTAAAACCAAGGTTGATAACAAAACCGTTTACACCACCGATTGGGCTTTTGATGGCAGCGTGCAAAAGGTAGACAACAATGTATTGGCACAGCCCGATATGAACAACGATAACCGCGACGATTATGCCTGTTTATTGAAGAACAATAGCACTAACGAGCGTTGGCTGGTGGCTTTTACCTTTACCGGTGCCGATGAGGCTAAGCAGATAGTAGACAAAAAGCTACCTGCAGGTAGCTACCGCATAAAAAAAGCGGCTAAAGAAAACCTGTACTTTTTGGGTAATTATTCTACTGATAGTAGCCAAACCAAAATAGCCATAAAGCAAGACCTTGCTGCTGATGGCTTTATCCTTAGCGACTATACTAAGAACCGCACCTGGCTGTACCTGTTGAATGAAAAAGAGGGTACCGTAAAAGAGGTGGAACAATAGCTTGTTGCTTAAGTCTTTAAAGGGTATATATTACTAACTCTTCACAAATTTCTTCACTGCGCGGAATTTGCCTTCCTCGGCTACTAAATAATATATCCCTGCGGGGAAGGTTCCAACATCTAACGTAAATGTGTTGCTGCCGTTAGTATTGGTCGGCATTTGTTTTCCATCTAAACTAAATATTTTTATCGTTGGCTTTTTGGCCGCCGGCATCTGTATGTTTAGTACATCGGTAGTTGGGTTTGGGTAGATTTTTACATCCATAGCAAACACCATATCGGGGGCTAAGTCGGTTAGTATTTTATCAAGCGGGTAGGTCATAATAGAGCGGCCATGTGTTCCTGCAATCAAGCGCCCGGTAGATGCGTTAAACTCCACATCATTAACAATCATAATAGGCATATTAGTACCTACACGGTACCAGTTTACGCCCATGTTTACTGTAGCGTATACACCGGCATCGGTAGCGGCAAACAGCAGGCTATCATTACCTTCAAAAGGTAAAATATCATTTACTGCCATATCGCCTAAGTCGCCGGTAATGTCAATCCATGTAGTGCCGTTGTTGGTACTTTTGTGTATATGGGGTATAAAGTCGCCATCGCGGTAGCCCGAGTGTGTTACATACACCGTATTAGGGTTGTTAAATGATGTACGTACTGATGTTACATAACGGTCGGGTAGGGTAGCGGTTACATTTTGCCAGGTTTGCCCGTTGTTTATGCTACGCCAAACATTACCATCGCTTGTGCCTGCATACAGCATATCAGCATTCAGCGGCGATTGTGCTATGGTAGAAACATCGTGGAACGCGCCACCAAAAATATTGCCGTCGGTAAGGTCAGGGCTTATAGGTTCCCAAGTGCCATAAGGTGCGCCATCCATTTTATATACCCTATGCGATGCGCAATACATCGTAGAAGGCTCTGTAGCGCTCAAAAAGTAGGGCATGTCCCAGTTAAAGCGGTCGCTTTGATCCAGGCCTGCATCCAGCACATCAAAGTTAGCGCCGTCGTCATTGGTATAGTATATCACCCCGTTTTGCACTTCATAATAATACACGTTAGGGTCGGCAGGATCAAAAACAGGCGTAAAGCCATCACCGCCAAACAGGCGCGGCCAGTTGGCAAAGTTGTTTATGTTACCGCCGGTAGTGCCATTATCTTGTGCTCCACCATAGTAGTTGGCAGGCGAGAATGGGTTGGTAGCCACACGGTAAAACTGGGTGTTGGGTATTAAATCAATATCATTCCAGTACTGCCCGCTGGTTGTTGTTTTATACAATCCGCCATCGGTACCCAATAGCCAGGTATTGTTGCTCAAAAAATGTATCGCATGCTTATCGGCATGCACCTCATATGTCCACCATTCGGGCGTACCAATATCCCATGTTTGCCCGCCATCAACACTTTTCCAAAGCTCTATACCAAGCAAAAACATCTCGTTTGGGTTGTATGGGTTTACATTAAAGTGGCCAAAATACCAGCCAAAACCCCCAAGGGCATTGTTGTCTATCCCATTGGTTGATATAGGCGACCAGTTGCTGCCACCATCAGTAGTGGTATACAAACCCAGCAGGTTGTAGTTTGCATCAACATACGATGTAAAAAGCGTTTGCGGGTTTGATGGTAAAATATCAAGGCTTATACGCGATTGGCCTACACCGGGTAGCCCGTTAGTTAGTACAGTCCAGTTTTGGCCCCCATCAGTAGTTTTAAATATTTTCGATGCGTTGCCAGAGCCTATGCTAACTTGGTTGTTGCGTATACGGTTCCAGCCGGCGGCATAAAGCGTTTGCGGGTTGCTTGGGTCCATCACCATATCAATTATACCAGCATCGTTAGCTATAAATAGCACCTGTGTCCAGTTTTGGCCACCATCTATACTTTTATATAAGCCACGGTTGGGGCCTGTTTGGTAAGGTATGCCCATGGTAGCAGCATAAATAACCTGCGTGTTGGTAGGGTCTACACAAATTTTAGATACAATGCTTTGTTCTGATAAGCCCAGGTGAGACCATGTATCGCCACCATCAACACTCTTATAAATACCATTGCCTTTAAAGGCGGCAAAGGTTATATTAGGGTCGCCGGTGCCGGCATACATAACGTTTGTATCAATAGGGTCTATGGTAATAGTGGCAATAGATAGGTGCGATTGGTCGTCGAAAACAGGCAACCAGTTTAAGCCCCCATCAGTAGTTTTATAAATACCGCCTGTAGGGCAGCCTGTAAAAATGGTATTGCTGTTTTGCGGGTTTACGGCTATGCAGTTTATACGCCCGCCAATATTGCCCGGGCCTTCTACGCGCCATTGTTCGTCAAAAGGGTTGCCGGCTTTGTTAAGTGCCGCGGTAGCAGCATTAACCATCGCGTTTTGAAAAGCCTTGTTATCGGGGTATAAGTTGGGCCAGGTTCGCTTATAATCGGCAAACTCGTAAGGCGCCAAAGGGTTTTCATTCTCTTCACCGTGTTCTGTTTCAACAGGTGTTTTTAAACTTACAAAAACAAGTATAACTAAAGCCGAATAAGCAACGGCGAGTATTTTAGAAAGCCTATCCATGTAGTAAAGATAGCGTTTATTTGTAAATACCCAAATCCTTGAAAATGGAGTAGCATATATCAATACGGGCTTTGCCAAAATCAGGGTTAGCGGTATCTGCGGTTTCTATGCGGTTAGCAAATACAAAGGTGTCTTTACCAGCCTCTATGTAGCCAACATACCAGCCCAAATTGCGCTCGCTATTGCCGGCCCAGCCTGTTTTGGCGCGCAGCAAAAAGTTGGCGGTGTCTTTAGCCACCATTATGTTCTTGGTAATATCAACAGTGCGTTTAGCCACAGGCAGTTTGTTTTGTGCCAATCTTGTGAGGAAATCTATTTGCTGTACAGGGGATATTTTAAGCGTATCGTTCAGCCAGAATTCATCAACCTTGCCACTTGTTTTCATATTGCCGTAGTTAAACTTCTCTACCCATTCTTTAAGACGTTGTGGCCCCACACGGCGGGCAAGCTCCTGGTAATACCAAACGGTAGAGTTTTTATAGGCCATCTTCAGGTCGGTGTCCTGGTTCCAGTTATCTCGTCGTTTTACACCATCCCATTTCATAACATAGTTTTCATCTTTAATTACACCTGTTTCCAACCCTATCATAGTATTGGGTATTTTAAACGTTGATGCCGGCGATGTAGCCACCGTAGCATCCTCTTTATTGTAATAGATGTAACTGCTTTTGCCTACATCAAATAGTACAAAGCAACCATCAACCTTATAGGCATCGTAATACTTTTTAAAGTCGGGCCTAACACTGTCGTGGGCCGCAATTTTTACCGGTGGTGGCAGTTCTGTTGGTTTTTGGTTGCAGGCTATAGCCAACAGCAATACCGCAATCGGAGCTAAATATTTTAACATGGATAGGTGAGGAGTTTAAATTATTCATAAAATTATAACAGGCCGAATTACCTTTTACAAGGGGAGTGAAATAATATTGAAGAGCAATAAAAAGTAAAATTTGCCGTCCAATAGCTACATTTGCAGCTTAGTGAGGGTAATTAAAAAATACATACTGCTGATATTTTGCCTATTGGGCCTGTTGCAAGCAAACGCGCAGGTGCCCGATAGTGTTATTGTTAATTCTACCTATTACCGTACGTTTACAGAGGGTGATATATTTGAGAATTATTCCACCCGTTTTCAACCGCTCGATACTTTTATTACCGACTTCCACATATACAATGCTGCGGTAAAAAAGTACCACATGAATACTACGTTGGGTAATATTGGCCAACCAGCCCTTAACCCAATTGGTACCCCATACCGTGGCCTTGGGTTCGATTTAGGTATAAACCAGCTATCGCTTTGGGAGCAAAGCAAATATACAACCACCTATTACCGCAGCCGTGCCCCGTTTATAGAGGTCAGCTATTTCAATGGCAGCAAAACAGAACAAAACTTCTTTATAAACCTTAACCAAAACATTACCAAAGGGTGGAATGTGGGTTTGCGTTTTGAGCGGTTAAACTCACCCGGCTTTTACCAGCGCCAGAATAGCGATAATACAACATGGCTAATTTATTCATCATACCAAAGTAAAAACGAGAAATACCGTTTAGTTTTTAGTGGTGCCCGTAATAATATGCTGGCGCGCCTTAACGGCGGTCTGGAAACTATAAGCCAGTTTACTGATAATGTTGAAAGCAACAGGCAATTGTATGATGTTAACCTGCTGGGTGCAAATAATGTATGGCGCACACGCTATGCGCATGTGCAGCAGTCGTTCGACCTTAAGCGCTGGAGCGACACCACCGCCTATAAAACCGATACCGTTAAATTGCAAACCAACACCACCCTGC
>CAMBQF010000097.1 GCA_945869825.1 Chitinophaga pinensis
TTTAAGTATAGATACCAGGTAGCCTGGGCGGGTTATGCTTTCTATAATGCGCATGGGTAGTTATACCAGCTCAATATCAAACTGTACAAGGTCAACAAACTGCTGTACACGGTCTTCCACCTCCTCATGCGATAGGTTAACCAGGCGCTCAATACCAAATTTCTCAACGGTGAATGATGCCATTGCTGAGCCGAAAATGATAGCACGCTTCATGTTTTCAAACGATATATCGCGCGTTTCAGCTAAATAACCAATAAAGCCACCGGCAAAGCTATCGCCTGCGCCCGTTGGGTCAAATACCTCTTCTAAAGGCAATGCAGGGGCAAAAAACACCTGCCCTGCATGGAACAACAATGCACCATGCTCACCCTTTTTAATAATCAGGTATTTAGGTCCCATTTGTAAAATTTTCTGTGCCGCTTTTACCAACGAGTATTCTTTAGAAAGCAAACGCGCTTCCTCGTCGTTAATGGTTAACACATCCACGTGCTTCATTGTCTCCCTCAAATCATCCATTGCAATTTCCATCCAAAAATTCATGGTGTCCATTACAATAAGCTTTGGGCGGTTAGGCAATTGGTTTATCACCTCCAGCTGAAGTTTAGGCATCAGGTTGCCCAACATCAAAAACTCACAATTTTTATAGCTCTCGGGCACCTTAGGCTCAAACGTGGCAAGCACGTTAAGTTGCGTATCTAAAGTATCGCGGGTATTCATATCATTATGGTACTTACCGCTCCAAAAAAACGTTTTCTCGTCAGCTTTAATTTCAATACCATCGGTGTTTATGCCGTGGGCATTAAACAGGTCCAGCGTTTCTTTAGGAAAGTCGTAGCCAACAACCGACACCAGGTTGATACCTTTCTTTTTAAAGTACGATGCAGCCAAACCTGCGTAGGTAGCCGCGCCGCCTATAATTTTATCTGTTTTGCCAAAAGGCGTTTCTATGGCATCAAAGGCCACGGTACCAATAACTAATAAGCTCATTTTTTCAGGGTGATTTATAAGGGTGCAAAGGTAAGGATTTGCAGACAATCTTTCAGGATATTTTTTCTTGTTTAAACAACAGGCCTATAGCCTCTTAAATAACAACAATCGGGGCAGGCTTAGCTTTTTTAAACAGGGTGGGGCCTAAAACTCCGTCAGCACCCAGTCGCCTTGCTGGTGTACAATTTTGCCCAGGTTGTCAATATACTGGCAGGTTTGCACATTGTCTATACGGTAGTTTATGGTAATGGGTATAGTTATATGCTCTTTGTAGTTACGCTCTTTGTATAAGCTGTTGGCTATGCTCAACGCCCTGTTTCCGTTTGTATCTTCAATACTTGTACCATACACCTCTTTTACCAGCGTATACCAGCGCAACATAAAGCCGGGTTCGTGTATGATGGCTTTGAACGATATGGGTTGCGAACGTTTAGCCTCGCACGCAAAGCTATTGTCCGATGGGGAAGTTAAAACAATGGCATTTACATCCGTATTTTTCTCTACCCATTCGTGCAACAGCGTAAGGTCGCTTTTGGTGTAGTTACCTATCTGGTATTTATCGCCCGTACCAGGAATTAACGATGAATTGGTAATAATAAAAAACACCACTATGCCCAGCACCGGCAAAGCCCTGTTGTAAAATTTACTAAGGCGCGGACTTAACAACACACCCTCCAGCGGACCTGCCATTTTTATGCTGATAAGTATACTGCCCAGCATGCTTACCCATACCGTAGTTTTAAACCACTGTATTTTACCCAGCCCATACATAATATGGCCCTCAACAGCTACGGAGTAAACCACCATACCCAACAACACAAATCCAATAAGCAAACGCAGTGTGTTCACCTCTTTTACAGCAGATTTTATTAGCAAAACAACGGCAAAAATGGTTAACAGCCCAAACTTAATATAATCTATTATTGGGAACAAGTGCGGCGTGTAATGGTCGTAGTTTCTAAACTCGTATAGCAAGGATAGGTACAGATTTTTATCGCCGGCAAAGGGCGTCATAAACTGGCGCAGCACCAAGGGGAACAGCATTAGCACCGCAGCAGCAAAAAAGGCCACTATGGTGTACACTATAGTACCAAAAAATATTTTGCGGTTGTTTACAGCTATTACCCCCACGATAAGCAAAAAAACATGTAGGCCAATTAGGGGTTGGTTTACAGTGGCAAAACCCGCGAAAGCCCCTGCCGCAATGTATTTCCCATCTATCAGCTTATAAAAAGCCCATAAACCCAGCGGCCATGCCAGCGATGAGGTAACAAATTGCAAATCTTGCACCGCGTTGCCTCCCACGGTAAAGCTCCTAAAAGCTATCAACGCCAGCAGCGGCGATATGTAGGGCGCCAGTTTATTATCGCTAATACGTTCCGTAATGCGAATTACACCGTAGGCCGAAAATGCAATGCTAAACAGTTGGAGCAAAAAGCACACCCATGCCACGGGCATAAAAACACTTAACAGGTTTACAGTAAAGACATAATAATCGCGAATGGTAAACTGCTTGGCATACTCCAGCATAAAAAAATCATGACTGTACAGCAGCTTGTTTTGCAGCTTGTACACCTGCGGCAGGTGCTCGGCCTGGTCGCCACTGTTAAAGAGGTAGCCAAACACTGCGGTGTATAGCAGCGCAACCAAAAGCGAGTAAAACCAAACGGTGCGTATTTTCATTATTTCTATGCATTGCAAATGTACTCTATTTTAATTCATTCTTTGGCTGTCCCCATCGTTCTTGTCCCTGCTTCATGCTTAGGGGGCAATTAGGACAGGTGCTTCATCCCGACATTTATCGTAAGGATAGCCAAGCAAATTTGGGCCAAATCCGGGTCGCCATTTACTCATTATACCCACCCACTCCCGATAATTATCGGGAGTGGGATTTAGTATACCAATCCTTACAACAACATAGTAGCCAAAAAAAATCTATCCACTATCCCCTTGCCCCTAAACCCTATTTTTATACATTTAGCCCAAAATCCTAATAATAGTGCAACGCTACATAGTTACGTTAGACCTTGGTACATCGGGCCCTAAAGTGGGCTTGTTTACTGATAAAGGCCAATACCTGGCCCACGAAATTGAATTTAACGATGTTATTTACCCTGCGGGCGAAGAGGGCGCTGCCGAGCAAGACCCCGACCAGTGGATAGAATCTATAAAAACGGCCCTGGCGAGGTTACTTAAGAATAACAATATTGGCAAGGAACATATATGGGCGGTTTGCACCACATCGCAGTGGAGTGGCACTGTACCCGTAGATGAAACAGGCAAGCACATTAGCAACGCCGTAATATGGCTAGACAGCCGCGGGGCTAAGTATGTAAAAAAGGCTGTAGGCGGCGGCCTGGTGGTTGATGGATACAACGTTTTTAAAGCCCTTAAATATATTAAATATACCGGTGGTGCGCCTGCACAAAGTGGGAAAGACCCTATTGGCCATATACTATTTTTAAAGCACGAGCGGCCCGAGATTTACAATAAAGCACATAAATTTTTAGAGCCTATAGATTACCTGCAGGCGCGGTTAACAGGCAAAATATGTGCTACCTACGATAGCATTACCCTGCATTGGGTTACAGACAACCGCGATATAGCTAACGTAAAATACCACGACGGGCTGATAAAAATGAGCGGCATAGACCGTAATAAACTACCAGATTTAATACCAACCAACTCGGTACTGGGCAACGTATCGGCTAAGGCGGCAGAAGAATTGGGCCTAAGCACCAACACCATAGTAGTAGCGGGCTGTGGCGATGTGCATAGCGCGGCCATAGGCTCGGGTGCTGTTGCCGATTATATGCCCCATTTCTACATAGGAACATCAAGCTGGCTGGTATGCCATTTTCCTAAAAAGAAAACCGACCTGGCCCATAACATGGCTACGCTGCCATCTGCTATACCGGGGCGCTATATGTTTATAAACGAGCAAGAGTCTGCGGGGTCGTGCATACAGTTTTTCAGGGATAAGGTATTGTTCCGTAAAGATGCGTTGACACCCGAAGGCTTTCCGCAAGACTACTACGGTATAATGAACGACCTGGCTGCCGAAATTAAGCCGGGAAGCGAAGGGTTGCTGTTTATTCCGCACCTGTACGGAGAGCGCAGCCCGGTAGAAGACCACTACGCACGCGGGGCATTTTATAACCTGTCGCTAAAACACGACCGCCGCCATATGATACGTGCCATAATGGAGGGCGTAGCCTTAAACGGCAAGTGGTTACTTAAATACGTAGAGAAAAACGCGGGTAAAAAAGCCGAAGCCGTGAACCTGATAGGCGGCGGTGCCAACTCTGAACTTTGGTGCCAGATAATTGCCGATGCCTTTAACAGGCCGGTACGTCAGATGGAAAACCCGGTGATAGCCAACTCGCAGGGGGCTGCATACCTTGCCGCCCATGCCTTAGGCACTATGACATTGGAAGAGATTGCAGCATCGGCACGCTATAAAAAAGAGTTTACCCCTAACGCCGCTAACGCCGCACTATACGATAAAGCTTTTGAAGAATTCCTTGGCTACTACCAGCGCAACAAAAAAGCGCATAAACGGATGAATGGCTAACCAGAGGAGAGAGGAGTGGTGAGAGAGGAGAGGATAAGAGAAAATAAGGCTCTCCCCCTGCAAAGGGGGAGTACTCATGCCTTAGGCGTGAGGGAGAGGGTGCAATGCATGTTACCACTACCCCTTTCTCCCGACGACCTTGGGTGTCGGGATTCAGGCAGGAGGGGAGCCGAAATTACTTACTATACGCCCTATCCTTATTGGTGTTTACCAGGTTGCAAGAGCCGCGCGACAGCAATTGCCCATCAAGGTTACGCAGCTCGCATGATGTATTCATAATCGTCATACCTTGCTTATCGAGCGTAGCTTTTGCAATTATCTTCTCGCCTATTTTGGCTTTGCTTACAAAGTCTACCGTAAGGCTAATAGATACATACAGGTTAGGCAGGCCCAACGATGCTACCATCATACCGGTCATCTCGTCAATAATGGCAGCATGCACGCCACCGTGCATCATTTGTACGGGGTTGGCCATATCCTCGCGCACGGTAAACTCCATGGTAACGTGCTTGTCTGATACTTCTAACAGCGTACCGCCCAGCCAACGGCTAAACGGTGGAGTAAAATCGCCAAGGTCGCTGCCAATGCGCGATTGAAAATATTCTTTAACAGGGTTGCTCATAACCCTTCAAATATAGGGTAAGATTTAAACGCAAACCTTATATTTGAAAATTATTGAGATTTGTAACTATGAAACACACACGTACCATCTTACTCTGTTTTGCAGCCGCTATAGTACTTTGCAGCGGATTTTCTTTTATAAAGCCTACACAAGGGCACGAGTTTGAATTGCGCTACAAAGGCGGCGAAGGCGAGGGTTATGAGCGCGGCGGAAGTGGCAACGAGGCATCGGGCAGGCGCTTTTGGTGGGAATATAACCGCCTTGCCGACCCTTCTACAGGCAAAATACCCGATGGGATGCGATATAAAGAGCTGGCCTTTGCAGGTACATTACCATCAGATGCTATGCTGCCGCTTGCTAAAACAGCTAAATCGGTAGTAAACTACACCGCGCGTGGCCCCTGGAACCATGGTGGCCGCACCCGTGCATTGGCTATTGATGTTGACAATGATGATATAATGATAGCTGCCCAGGTATCGGGCGGCGTTTGGCGTACAACCGATGGTGGCCAAAGCTGGAACAAAGTATCGGCCCTTAACGATGTAGTGGGAGCAACCTGCATTACGCAAGATGTACGCCCCGGCCACCACAACACATGGTACTATGGCACAGGCGAAGGCTACGGCACTTCGGCCAGCGCTGGCGGAGCATTCTTTTTAGGCAACGGTATTTACAAGTCTACCGATGGGGGCATAACCTGGAGCAACCTGCCATCAACCGGAAACACCACACCCCAAACGTTTGACAATGTGTGGGAGATAACATGGAACGTAGCCACCGACCCATCTAACATGGTTGAGGATGAGTTGTATGCAGCCACCTACGGCGCTATATGGCGAAGTACCGATGGGGGAACTACTTGGACTATTGTCCGCGGCAGCCAAAATGGCTCATACTTTACCAACGTGATTGTAACCCCAACAGGTGTGGTATATGCTGCCCTAAGCAGCGATGGTACCCAAGGTGGTATATGGCGCAGTGCCGATGGTATAAACTGGGTAAATATTATCCCTAACGGTTTTGGTGCCGTTTACGACCGTATTGTAATGAACTACAACCCCCAAAACGAGAATGAGGTTTACTTTTTAGGCGTTACGCCCGGCAGCGGCCAAACCAGCGTAAACTACGCCGGCGAGCCTGAGCAAAACAGCTTTTGGAAGTACACCTATATAAGTGGCGATGGCAGCGGCCTGGGTGGCGTTTGGGAAGACCGTTCATCATCATTACCCGCCAACCAGCCACAGTTTAGCAACTTTAATGCCCAGGGTGGTTACAACCTGGTGGTGGCTGTTAAGCCTGACGATGCCAATACCGTATTTATAGGCGGTACCAATATTTTCCGCTCTACCGATGGGTTTGCAACATCCAACAACACCAAACAAATAGGCGGCTATGGCGTAGGAACTACCACCCCGTTCTTTGAATCGTACCCAAACAACCATCCCGATATCCACGCATTTGCTTTTATGCCGTCAGAACCCAACTCTTTTATTTGCGGCAACGATGGGGGCGTTTTTAAAACAACCGATGTGATGGCGCAAAACGTTACGTGGACATCCCTAAACCGTGGCTACCAAACCATACAGTTTTACACCGTAGGCATAGACAAAACAGTGCCGAACGACCCTGTTATTATTGGCGGCACACAAGATAATGCTACGCTATACACCAACACTACCGACCCATTATTTAACTGGACTTTGCCCTTTAATGGCGATGGGGCATATTGTGCCATCACTGCAAATAGCCAATATTACTACTACTCTCGCCAACTGGGGCAGGTAGTAAAATCAACCATGAATAGTAATACCGGGCTTATAAACCAGCTAACCCGAATAGACCCTGCATCAATAGATACCAACCTATACGACTTTATAAACGTATTTACGCTAGATCCTAATGACCAGGATATTATGTATCTGGCTGGTGGAGACCGCCTGTGGCGCAACCGCAGCCTCGACCAGTTTACCCTTGACGGCACCTACACCCGTAAAGATGCAGGCTGGGATGTTATTGCAGGCACTACCGATGCTGCCCGCACCATTACTGCTATCACTGCATGTAAAACACCAGCGCACCGTGTATATTTTGGCACCAACAAGCGTCGCATTTACCGCATAGACAATGCCGAAAGCAATACACCTACGGTTACAGAAATTACCTCTACCACCAGCCCATCGGTAATGCCTTCGTCAGGCAATATATCATCAATAGCCGTTAACCCAAACAATGGCGATGAAGTGATAGCGATATTTTCTAACTATGCCGTCTACAGCATTTTTCACTCTACCAATGCAGGTGCAAGCTGGGTGCGTGTAGCGGGCAATTTAGAGCAAACAACAGGCGGCGGTGGTAATGGCCCTTCGGTACGCTGGGCTTCTATTTTGCCGTTGCAAGATGGTAACACCGCATACTTTGTAGGCACAAGTACCGGCCTGTATGCTACCGACAGCCTAAATGGCTTAAACACCGTATGGGTGCAGCAAGGTGCATCAACTATAGGCAACGCGCTGGTTAATGTAGTTGAAACACGCCCGTCTGACGGGTTAATAGTAGTTGCTACCCATGGCGATGGCATGTTTACAGGCAATATTACCAACATAGGCCAGATAACTACGGTTAAAGATGTGGCCCCTACAGAAGCAACGGGGTTAAGGGTATTCCCTAACCCTGCGCAAGGCCATGCAACGGTTGAGTTTGAGATTAAGGTTAAACAGAATGTATTGGTTACCCTGCACAACGATTTAGGCCAGGCCATACGTGTAATACACAGTGGTACATTGTCGCCCGGCATACAGCGTTTTGATATTAACCAGGGTTCGTTGGCAAAGGGTGTTTACTATTGCACCGTATGGGCCGGCCGCACACGTCAAAGCCGACAACTAATCTGGATTGACTAACTTGCAGCAATATGCCCGGCATTATTTGTTTAGAAGGAAACTGGAATGAGAACAACCTGTCGAAAGAAATTTCGATAGCGCCTGTCTTGCAACATCTTGCTACTAATATGAATATCAAAGTAATACACAAGCACTGCTCTACAGTAGAACAGCTTAAATATTACTTCAACCTGCTGTCAGAAAACCGCAAGTATAAAGGCTATGGCATAATCTACCTTGCATTCCACGGGCGGTCGGGCAATATTTACCTCGATAAGCACAACCACATTAGTTTGGCCGAGCTTATGCAACTATCAATGGAGAATAAAAAGACCAAAAATATATTTGATGGCCGCAGGGTGCATTTTGGTTGCTGCACCACGCTTAAAAATGGCAAAATAGCCGATGAGTTCCTTACCCAAACAGGCGCTAAGCTAATTACGGGGTTTGTTAAAAAGGTCGATTTTCACGATAGTACAACCTTCGATATGCTGTTTTTAGGCAAGCTGGCGTATACCACCAAGTACAACCAGCTTATTGATACCATCATCCGCAACCACGAGAATTTTACCCGCGAGCTGGGCTTTGTAAGCTATTCAAAAGTGTAGGTAGTTATGGGTGGTTATGTTATTAAAACCCGTTTTGCCCCCACGCCTTCGGGGTGGCTGCATGTTGGCAATGCGCTATCGTTTATTATTACGTGGCTGTATGCACGTTCATCTGCCAACGGAACTATCCTCCTGCGTATAGATGATATTGATGGAGAGCGCGCCCGCGATGAATTTATAGAGGACATTTTCAGGGGGATTGATTGGCTGGGTATAGACTATGACACCGGGCCAAGGTCGGTTGAAGATTTCTTTAAAAACCACTCGCAGCACACACGGCTCGATTTGTACAATAGTCACCTAAGCCGGTTGATTACAGAAAACCGTTTGTTTGCCTGCAATTGCAGCCGCAAAAGGGTACACGAACTGCCTGGCATGCTTTACGACGGGCATTGCATACCCGTGCAGACACCGTTTGAAACACCCGAAACCAACTGGCGCATTATTACGCCCGAAGGTGGTAGCAAAGTTAGCTTTACCGATGTGTGGAGCATGCACCCTCCGGTAGATTTATACACCGATATGCGGTACTTTATTGTAAGGGGCAAAAATGGCCGTGCGGCTTACCAGATGGCATCCGTAGCCGATGATGTACTGTACAATATCAACTTCATTGTCCGTGGTGAAGATTTATTGCAGTCTACCGCCGCCCAATGCTATATAGCCGGATTACTGCCACAGTTGCAAACCTTTACCCAAAGCAAATTTTTGCTCCACCCCTTAATAATGGGGGCTGATGGCGAAAAATTATCAAAATCAAAAGGTGCAACAGCGCTGGTAGATATGCGCGATGCAGGCAAAGATGCAGCAGACGTATTTGCCTTAGCTGCATCCATGCTCAATCTTCCCAAAGCAACCACAGCTAAGGAATTATTGAGTCTGTTTAAAACTAGCCCCTATAACCTAACCCCTAGCCCCTGATTTACTTCTTAAAATAATCAAAGAAAAAATACGCCGCAGCCCAGCTTTTCTTTACCCCCTCAGCTTTGCCAATAGTGCTGTTTGATGAATTACGAACTGTGCCGTCGTTCTCTATTTTGCCAATGGTGCTGTTAGATGAGTTTCTAACTGTTCCGTCGCTTTCAATTTTACCAATAGTACTGTTTGATGAGTTGCGGAATGTACCGTTGCTCTCTATTTTGCCTATAGTGCTGTTTGATGAATTGCGGATAGTTCCATCACTCTCTATTTTACCAATAGTGCTATTTGATGAATTACGGACTGTGCCATTACTCTCAATTTTGCCAATAGTGCTGTTAGAGCTGTTGCGCAATGTTTGTGCTGAAAGGCCAAGGCTTAATGCCGCAAATGCCAATACTAATATCTTTTTCATGTGTGTATTTTTATGCAAGCTATTCATTTTTTTTGATACTAAAGCGGCCATTTAGCAATTGGTGTTTATATTGAATATATAGAGAGAAAACAGTATTTTTAGTTTTTCGCTTTTAGTTTTAAACTTTCTTTGTAAAATGCTATCCTTCCCCAACATAAAAATAAACTTAGGGCTTAATATTATTGAAAAACGCCCTGATGGGTTCCATAACCTGATGAGCGTATTCTACCCTGTTAAAAACGTTTTTGATGTATTAGAAGTAGTAAAAGACGAGGAAAATCAATTACACGGAGAGTTGGTTGATGCTGTAGCCCATAGCGGCAAGGCAATACAGCCTGCTGACATTAACTATATTCAATACGGAAAAATAAAATTAGCAATAACAGGCCTGGATATCCCTGGCGATAGCGCAGATAACCTATTGGTTAAGGCATATAACCTGATAAATGCCGATTACGGTTTAGCGCCTGTAAAGGTTCACCTGCATAAGGTTATCCCAACAGGGGCAGGCTTAGGCGGAGGGTCTGCCGATGCGGCTTTTTTTATTAATACATTAAACGAGGTATTGGAAATAGGCCTTGCATGGGGCGAAAAACACCATTATGCCAAGCAACTGGGCAGCGATTGTTCCTTCTTTATTACCAACCGTCCCGCATTTTGCTTTGAGCGTGGCGACCAGTTTGAGGGAATTGATTTAGATTTATCAGGCTGGAATTTAGTGCTGGTGAAACCTGCGGTACATGTATCTACTGCCGATGCCTATGCGGGTATTACACCTAAGGCTGCTATACAGTCGCCCGAAGATATTGTAGCACTACCGGTAGAGCAATGGAAAGATAAACTGGTGAACGATTTTGAAGAAACGGTGTTTGCAAAACACCCTGAAATAGCCGAAATAAAAAGCAAATTATATACCATGGGCGCAACCTATGCATGCATGAGTGGTAGCGGCGCAACAGTATTTGCATTGTTTGAAAATGCCCCTGATTTAACCGATAAATTTGCCAATTGTTTTGTGCACACAGGTAAACTTTAAGCCATGGAAAAAGAGACAGAAAAGCTGAATATCAACATAGAAAAAATGTTGCAGGCGTTAGAAAAAGCACAGGATACCATTGCCGAAAGTATTGATAACCTGCTTACCCAAATGGGCGAGGTAGAAGCTTCCATTGCCGAGCTTAAACGTGCACTGGGCAAAGGAAAAGCGCCTGAGCCGACAATAAATAATATTGATGATGATACCATTGAGGGCGACGACGATGAAGCACCAAACGCCCTCGACGAACTAAAAGATTTTGATGCCGATGATGACCTAAGCGATGAGGATTTAAAACGCATGGGTTACGATATAAAGTAGCAGCATATGAATGTTTCAGAACAAATAGCAAAGCACTTTAGGGAAGTGTTTTTTGGTGGCAACTGGACATGGTCTAATGTAAAAGACAATCTTACCGGTATCTCTTGGCTGCAGGCTGTTACCAAAGTTCACGACTTTAACACCATTGCCGTTTTAACCTACCACATAGGTTATTTTGTAACGGCGCAATTACAAGTGTTACAAGGCGGCCCATTAGATGCCAGCGATAAATTCAGCTTTGACCACCCGCCCATTAATTCGCAGGAAGATTGGGACGCTATGGTAGCTAAAATTTTAGCGGAAGCTGAGGTG
>CAMBQF010000098.1 GCA_945869825.1 Chitinophaga pinensis
CGGCTTGGTAATTTGGCCCGCTTCTATAAATTCGTTCTTATTCACTTTGCAAAGTTATTCACAGGTAAGGTTAAAAAATCACTTAAACTGATTTTGTATTAATAGATTTTTAACTTTGGTAAAAACCATATTTGTTACACCCCAAAAAAATATGTGTAAACTGCTCATTATCCCTACACTATCAACAGTTTTGGCAATTTATTTTGCGCGAAGCACGGATAATACATTTTTTAAGCACCACAACAAAGAAAAGCACCTTTTATTGAAACGTAAACAGAGTAGCTAACGTATATGTTAAACTCTCTCAAGAGTTGGCATACACACATTATAAACTTTTTAAAATATAGTATTATGAAAGTTAAAATCCAGTCAATCCATTTTGACGCAGACACCAAGCTTTTAAACTTTATTGATGAACGAATTTCAAAATTATCAAGCCTTTATGATGGCGTACTAGGAGGAGAGGTTTTTTTACGACTAGATAAGGCAGCAGACAGCGAGAATAAGATAACCGAAATTAAACTACACATACCGGGTAACGATTTGTTTGCCCGCAAACAATGCAAAACATTTGAAGAAGCTACCGATACAGCGGTAGATGCATTAAAAAGCCAACTGGTGCGAAGGAAAGAAAAAGCAAAGGGCATTTAAGCCTGTAATGATATAAAACAAAAAATCCTCTCAGCCGAGGGGATTTTTTTATGCGGTTAAAATTGCTTTTCTAATAGTTCGGCCAGTGCATCCAGCAGGGTGTGAATGGGCTTTTGGGCCAGCATACGGGTTACCATATTCATATCGCCATTAAAGCGAAATATAACCTCGCAGTGCTCATCGCCCATGGGTTTAATGTCGGCTACCAGGCGGTAATAATCGCCACGGTATTCTGTAATGCAGATTAAAACGTCGGGAATTTCTTTCTTCTCGTACTTAATGTTGAGTGTGCCCAGGCTGCGGATGCTAAAGCTGCAACTGTCTTTATCAGCTTGCCAGTCAGAAACGCTTTTAGGCATTAGCGCGCCAAAGTTGCGCATATCGGCCAGGTAGTTAAATACTTGCCCGGCAGGGGCTTTAACTTCAGCTGTTTGTCCGTGATATTCAGTGTGCGACATCTATATACTATAACAATTGAAGTTGAACTTAGTTATTTACCCCAGGCTTCGGGGTTCTCGCGCCAAAGTTTCAGCGTTTCTACATCACTCTCATTAATGTACTTAGCTTCTACGGCAACATCTATCAGGGTGTCGTAATCGCACAGGGCAATTACGGGGCATTTGGCTTTCTTAAGGTTCTTATCGGCTGTATCAAATCCATAGGTAAATATACAAACCATACCACGTACCTCGCATTCAGCCTCGCGCAGGGCTTCAACCGCTTTAAGGCTGCTGCCGCCGGTTGATATTAAATCTTCCACCACCACAACGCTCTGGCCTTTATCAATTTTACCTTCAATAAGGTTTTGCAGGCCGTGCTTTTTAGGTTCGGGCCTTACATATACCATAGGCAAACCCAGTTCTTGCGCTACCAGCGCGCCTTGGGCAATAGCGCCTGTGGCTACACCGGCAATAACATCGGCGGTGCCAAACTTCGCATCAATGGCTTTTACCAGGCTTTGGCGTACAAATGTGCGCACATTAGGAAAAGAAAGCGAGATGCGGTTATCGCAGTAAATAGGTGACTTCCAGCCCGATGCCCATGTAAAAGGGTCGTTGGGCTGCAACTTAATGGCTTTAATTTGTAATAGTAATTCTGCTACCTTGCGGGCAGTTTCTTTTTCATAAATCATAAGGCAGCAAATGTATAAAGTTTTCGTAAACGAACGTCCCATAGTTTTAAGCAATACACCGCTTGGGCTTCAGAATGGCCCTGGTTTTGCGTTTGATGGTGTACAGCACTTAAAAGCATTGTATACCGCATTTAAAGATAAGCCTACGCTAGAGGGCATTACCGTGTTTGCCGATGATTTTGAAACCTTGAAAGAAGCCTTTTGGGCTATGTTTAAAGTAATAGAAGCCGGAGGTGGAATTGTGCAAAACTCGGCTGGCGACTACCTGTTTATAAAACGCCTGGGCTTTTGGGATTTGCCTAAAGGCAAACTGGATAAAGGTGAAAGCATAGAAGCAGCTGCCCTGCGCGAGGTGGAAGAGGAGTGTGGCATTACAGGTCTTAGTATTACTGCGCCTGCTGGCCAAACCTACCATACCTACGAACATAAAGGCAACGAAGTGCTAAAGGTTACCCACTGGTATTATATGCAAACTAATTTTGCCGGCGAGCTTATCCCCCAAGCGGAAGAAGATATCACCGAAGCCCGCTGGATGAATAAGGAAGAGGTAAAGGCTGTTGTTTTGCCCAATACCTATGCATCTATAGCAGAGCTTGTTAAACAGTTATAGGGTTTAGTTTATAAGGGATTAAAAGTATAAGTTTGGAAAGGGGCATAACAGAGCTAATAGCCTTGGTTAAGGAAGACCAAATACTGTTTGGATGCACTCAATTGGAAATTGAAAAGCTGTAGGAAGCTTTCAATATAAAACTACCAGCGACATATAAAGAGTTTTTGGCTGCCATGGGTAAGGGAGCAGGTAAGTTTATGCACGGTTCTTCTGCCTTTTGGGATGAGGTATTTAATTTCCAGGATTGGGGTATAGAATTATTAGCGGAGAACAACTTTAAACCATTGCCCAAAAATGCGTTTGTATTTTGGCTGCACCAAGGTTATCAAATGGCTTTCTTTTTGGTTGATGAAGGCGATAACCCACCGGTTTATTATTTTGGTGAAGGGGAAGGCCAAACAGACTTTAAAAAGGTAGACTCACTAACAGATTTTTATCTGATACAATTAAAAATGTCGGGTATGTAGTTTAGGCATCTGCCCTAAGTTTATACGCTACAATATTCTTACCTTTGCGGCTTATGGCTGCAATAGAATCAATACTTATAGATAAAACCAAGCTTGCGTTGGCAACACTTTACAGTTCCGATGTGGCTAACCTTGTAATTAAAATAGAACATACCAACCCGCAATTTGAGGGCGATTATACCGTTAACGTTTTTCCTTTCCTTAAAATATCGGGCAAAAAGCCGGAAGATACCGCTACCGAAATTGGTAACTGGTTTATTGCCAACAACACCGGTGTTACAGCTTTTAATGTTGTAAAAGGCTTTTTAAACCTGGTGGTTGAAAATAGCTTTTGGCTTAGTTTTTTCTCAGCCAACTACCCCGATGCACACTTTGGCATTGCCCAAAACGGCAGTAAGGGCCAAACGGTAATGATTGAGTACCCATCGCCCAACACAAACAAGCCGCTGCACTTAGGGCATTTGCGTAATATATTCTTAGGATCTTCGGTTGCGGAGTTAATGAAGGCCAATGGCTACAATGTGGTACACAGTTGCTTGTATAACGACCGTGGTACCAACATTTGCAAAAGCATGCTGGCCTACCAGAAATGGGGCAATGGAGAAACTCCGGAATCAGCTAATATTAAAGGCGACCACTTAGTGGGCCAATACTATGTAAAGTTTGCTACTGAATATAAAAAGCAGGTAGAGGAATTAATTGCCGGTGGACTTAGCAAAGAAGATGCGGAGAAGCAAGCGCCCCTTACCCAAGAGGTAAACGATATGCTGGTGAAATGGGAAGCAGGAGACGAGGCTACCCGTACCCTATGGCAAACTATGAATGGATGGGTGTACCAAGGCTTTAATACCACCTACCAAACATTGGGCATTAAACCCGATAAGTATTATTACGAAAGCGATGTATACAACCTGGGCAAAGAAACTGTTGCCGAAGGATTAGAAAAGGGCATATTCTTTAAAAAAGAAGATGGCTCTATCTGGATTGACTTAACAGCTGATGGCTTAGACCAAAAAGTGGTATTGCGTAGCAATGGCACTACGGTATACATTACGCAGGATATTGCCGTAGCTAACGAGAAAGAGAAGGATTATAAGATTGACAAATCAGTATATGTGGTGGGTAACGAGCAGGACTACCACTTTAAGGTGCTGTTTTTGATACTGAAAAAGCTGGGCCGCAAGTATGCCGATAGCTTATACCACCTGTCGTACGGTATGGTGGAGTTGCCTACCGGCAAAATGAAGAGCCGAGAAGGCACTGTGGTTGATGCGGATGATTTGATGGAGATTATGATTTCATCGGCAAAGCAGAAGACAGAAGAACTGGGTAAGATTGAAGGCCTGAGCGAAGAGGAAGCAAATAAGCTGTTCCACACCTTGGGTATGGGCGCGTTGCGTTACTTCATCCTTAAGGTTGACCCTAAAAAGAAAATGATGTTTAACCCCGAAGAGTCGATAGACTTTAACGGGCATACAGGGCCTTTTATACAGTACACCCACGCGCGTATACGCAGCGTACTGCGCAAGGCCGATGCTAACTTTAATTACCCGGCAGAGGGTGGCCATGCGGAGATACATGCGGTAGAAAAGGCATTAATCAAAAGGTTGTATGCATTCCCTGCTACGGTGCAGTTGGCTGCTGAAAGCCACGACCCGGCGCATGTGGCTAACTACGCGTATTTCTTAGCCAGCGATTATAACCGCTTTTACCACGAGCTTACTATATTGAAAGAAGAGAACGCGGTAGCGAGGGAGTTTAGGTTGGCACTATCGTTATTTACAGCTAATGTAATTAAGCAAAGCTTGCAACTATTGGGTGTTGAAGCACCAGAGCGGATGTAATGTAACGGTGAAGTAGTATAGTGGCACCACCCTATTCTGACTTTAACAGCCAGAAATACCCCCTCCTTAAAAGGAGGGGAGTGAATAGCACACCGCCCTGATTTCATCAGCCCCAATGAAGAGGTATAATTTTTAGAGGTATAATTTTTGTAAGATTAGCAACATGGTTAGTTCACCCCTTATTATAATTGGCATACTGGTTGTTTTTTCTTATTTGTTTGATATTGTATCGCGCAAAACTAAATTCCCCTCGGTAATACTGCTTATGGGCTTGGGTATAGGCCTGCAATACCCTGTAGCTTATTTTAAACTTGATATACCTGATTTTACGGCTGTTTTACCATTGCTGGGAACTATTGGCCTGATACTTATTGTTTTAGAGGGGTCGCTGGAGCTTGACTTTGAGCGGAAAAAGCTGAAGATGATGCGCCAATCGCTGGGGGCGGCGTTGTTTATACTGTTAGCAACGGCTTTGGGTATTACCGGCATATTTTATTACAACACTGGGGCGCCGTTTATGCAATGCTTTTTAAACGCAGTGCCTTTTTCTGTAATTAGCTCTGCCATTGCTATCCCGTCGGTAGCCAAGCTGGTAAAAAGCAAAAAGGAATTCATCATGTATGAATCATCTTTCTCAGACATTTTGGGCATTTTGGTATTTAATTTTGCCTTGGTAAATGAGGTTGTTACGTGGCACTCTGTAATGCAACTTGGCTGGCAAATATTGGCTATTACCTTAGTGTCGGTGGTATTATGCCTATTACTTCTTTATATTTTAGGCAAGCTAACACACCATGTAAAATTCTTCCTGATAATATCCATCATATTATTGATATATGGTATAGGGAAAAAACTGCATTTGCCCACGCTAATAATTGTATTGGCGTTTGGGCTTTTATTGCGCAATGCCTACCTGATTAAGCTACCCAAGTTTAAAGAATATTTTTTGTATAAAACACTGGATGCTGATTTACACCAGCTATCGCTGCTAACAGCCGAAAGCGCTTTTTTGGCCCGTACGTTTTTCTTCTTGCTATTTGGTTTTACAATGGATATTAACAGCCTTGCCGACCCTGCGGTTTGGTACTTAGGACTGCCTGTAATAGGAGTAATATATTTTGTGCGGGTGCTTTATTTACGCGGCGTGTTAAACCGCTTTGTGCCTGAGTTTTATATTGCTCCACGCGGGCTTATTACAGTGCTATTAGCCTTTAGCATACCCGATGCGCAACGCCTCACCCAGGTATCTAACGGGGTAATATTTTTA
This sequence comes from Chitinophaga pinensis, assembly GCA_945869825.1. GTDB lineage: Bacteria > Bacteroidota > Bacteroidia > CAMBQF01 > CAMBQF01 > CAMBQF01. The sequence continues at coordinate 5,972 of CAMBQF010000098.1, forward strand.
GTTGTATTGGCTACCAGCCTTATGATTGTGCTGGGCACAGTAGGGCAGAAAAATATACCTGAGGCAGATTAACGGATAAGGGTTACGTGGCCTAAGTATTCGTGCTCGCGGTTAAATATATCAATCACCTTAGCCTTCCATACATACACATCGTCAAGGCAAATTTCATTACGTCCTTCCATGCGGCCATCCCATGGGTCGTTAAGTCCTGTGCTATGGAATACCATGTTACCCCAACGGTCGAATATCCACATATCATAAGATATAATACCTTCGCCCTTGCCATTAAAGCGGTTGTTGTATGAGTCGCTATTAGGTGTAAACGCGTTAGGAAAATAGATAGAAAAATTTGGATTCACACAAACCCTAATAGTATCGGTATCAGGGCAGTTGTTGACGTTGTTAGCTGTTAGTATTACATCATAACAGCCGGGACTTTCAGGTGGAAAATCGAATATTGGGTTTTGCACGTTAGATGTGCCAAAAGGTCCAAAGGTCCAATCCCAGCTGGTGGGCATACCGCTTGATAAATCGGTAAACGTAATGGTAGGCTCAAAAATATCGGTAGGCTGCGGCGTTGCATAAAAATTAACATTCACATTCTCAAAACCGCAAACGTAGGCTGGTTGTGTAAGTGTGCCGGGGCATCCGTTATTATCGGTAACGGTAAGGCTAATATCAAAACAGTTGGCTGTAGTAAAAATTTCAGTTACCTGCGGTCCGCAGCTGGTAGAGGTGTTGCCATTGCCAAAATCCCACAGGCAGTCTACACTACCTGCGGTAGTATTAGTAAAGTTAACTGTAAGTGGCACACACCCTGCTAATGGCAAACCGGTAAAGGTTACTACAGGCAGCGGGTTTACAGTGATAGTAGTTTGCGCTGTAGCACTTGGTGTTGTGCAACCATCAGACACTGTAACGGTATAGTTAGTGGTAGTGGCAGGGTTTACGGCCACCGTAGGCGAGTTTCCACCTGTGCCGGCTGGTGTCCATGCGTAGCTGTAAGGCCCACCGTTGCCACCACCTGCAATTGCGGTAAGGGTGCTATTTTCGCCCACACAAATAACGGCAGGTGCAGTAATTAAGTTTACGTTCAATGCAGGTGTTACCGTAACGGTAACATTTACCGGAAGCGATGCACAGTTGTTGCCATCGGTAACAGTAACGGTATATACTGTTGTAACAGCGGGTGTAACGGTAACGCTTTGGGTATTGCCTGTGCCTGCGGGTGTCCATGCGTAGGTATAACCTGCGCCCGATCCGCCACCAGGGGTTGCTGTTAAAGTTGTATTTTGCCCAAGGCAGATTGTAGCGGCAGGCACTACAGCTGTAACGGCGGGAGGAGAACCTATAACAACGTTTAAGCTGCTGCTACAGTTATTAGCATCGGTAAAAGTAACAGTATAGGTGCCTACGCACAAAGCGTTGGCTGTATTAGTTGCAGATGCGCTGTTTAACGAGTTGGCAACCACGGCGCCGCCGGCATCAGTCCATACATAATTATAATTAGCAGTACCTCCATTTAGGGTAACGGTGGCAGAGCCATCGCACAATGTGCTACAGGTTGCATTGGTGCCTGCTACAACGCCTTGTAAGTTGCCTGGTACGCCTTGAACGTTTACAGCAACTGTTGCTGTACAACCATTATTATCAGTAACGGTAATGTTATAGTTACCAGCTGCAAGGTTATTGGCAGTATTGGCACCGGGTTGGTTATTGGCTGTTTGAATAATTAGGTTGCTGGCATCGGTCCATACAAAATCGTAAGGGCCAACCCCACCTTGAGGCGTAACGGTTGCCGTGCCGTTAGATTGGTTGCAAGTTGCGCCGGTAGATGCTATAACTGTTTGTAATTGTGTTGGCTGGGTAATGGTAACAGTGCCTGTGGTAACGCAGCCGTTGCTTTGGTCGGTAACAGTAACCGTATAAGTACCTACTGCCAGGTTGCTAACCGTATTGGGGCCAACCTGGTTATTGGTTGTTTGAATTACAACGTTTGCTGCGTTTGTCCAAACATAATCAAAAGGGCCTGCACCTTGCCCGGTAGCTGTTGCTGTACCTGTAGAGTTGCCAAAACATAATACATCAACATCGGCCATAACTGGAGGTGTGCAGCAGGCTAATGTTGATATAAACTGATAAACAGGGTCGTTGATACAGGCAACGTTTGTCCAGTTACCGGTTTCTCCATCGCCATAGGTATCAACGGTAACGCCTAAGTCGGCACCGTTTACTCCTGGTGGGCAGGTTTGGGTCGTTATAGTCCAGCAAAATGTCCAGTTAACAGTACCTTGGCAGTTATCACCAAAGTTGTTAGTGGGGTCACCATCCGGAATAATTTCTTGTATTAAGTCGCCATCAAAAAAGAAACCATTAACGTTACCATCGGGTGTGTTTACGTTGGTAAACCAATCCCAAACACCAGTGCTGCCATCGCAGGTTGCAGCAGCCTGAAAGTTGCCAAGGGTGGCAAGGTTCCAACCGGCACCAAACGATGGTACAACACCATGCAGCCAGTTAGTGTTTTCTTGTTCCCATTGGGTAATAGTGTAGCAAAAGGTAACAGGTGTGCCGCCGGTGTAATTGCCATAGGCATTGGGAGGTGGGTTAACAGTTAGGCTGGATGACAAAAGGCAATCTACACAACTGTTTGTGTTTTGGAGGGTCATGGTAAAGGATCCCTGGTCTAAAACATCGCCGCCGCTTATTTGCAGGTAATAGGTTTGGCCCACAACCATTTGATCGAATGTTACGGCAAGGGCACCACCCCCACCATAGGCACAACCGCGCCCTATAAGCCCGTTACAATTGCCTGTATATAAGCCTAGGTTTGGGTTTTGTATGTTGCCGTTTATAGTAATATTTATAGCGTTGCCATTGTTAACAAAAGAGTACCATACATCGGTAGCCGGAGATGCCATAGGGATAACACCTGATGGCTGGCAGTTGATGAGGGTGGTATAGGGTTGTTCGCTAATAGAGTTTACGTTGGTAAGGCCGTTAAAGGTAGATACAGCACCCAGGCCCGATGGGCACGCTGCGGGTACGCCCAATGTGCCTAATGCCTGTGCACCAAAACAATCATCGTTTGCAACCTGGGCAGTTATAGTGGTTGAAAGGAACAGGCATGTAATAATAAGTAGTGAGGGCGAGCAAAGGTTTTTCATCTACTTAGTATTTATTTTTGTAAGTACTTCAACTAAATGCCCGTTTTGTGCCAGTTTGAATATGGAGCCTGAATCGAAGGCTGGTGGCTGTGTGCGCACATGGCTTGTTTTTACAGTAAGTCCAAGGGCAGTGACCTCGTTGGCAGACATTAGCTCTACATTAAGGCCGTTTTCAAAATGAATGGTGTTGCGTTGGGTAAAGTAGCGGTAACGGTCTAAATCAGATGCAGCCAGTGCAGCATCGTATGGAGTTAAATCGGCTACAACCTGCGGGTTTAGGTATACCCACGTACGTGTATTATCTGCCTGTTTAAACGAGTAAAGCAGGGGCAATGCTAAAAGTAATAACGTCAGAAAACGCTTCATGGTAAGGTTATGATAGATAACAAAAATAACATTTTAGCAACGCAAATCATACACCTTATTAAAAATGATTATCAGATGACTTGCTGCAGGGCATAAGTCAGGGGGGGGATGAATAAGTGAGGAGATGTCGGCAAACAAAAAATCCCCAACATGAGTTGAGGATTTGTATGTGGGGGCAAACGGGTTCGAACCGCTGACCCTCTGCTTGTAAGGCAGCCTGTCTGCTTTTTATTTGATAGTTATATTTTCCTGAAATGCTAATATAGTAAAGGTTTTAGAATAATTTGTTTGGTGTTGTTATTTGTATATTTGTAGATAATTTGCATATTTGTATGCAAATCGTATGCAAATATGAATAAAACAGTTTTTCTAAATATCTATTTAGATACCCGTAGAGCAAAAAGCGATGGAACTTATCCTGTTAAGTTGAGAGTTTATACCTCAATCCCCAAAATGCAAAAGCTATATCCTACAAAATTTAGCTTTACAGAGGAACGGTTTAAGGCCATATTTGAAACTGTTAAAACCCGCCGGGAGCATTTAGAAGATAAAATGACCCTACAAAAGGTATTGCATGAGGCTACTGAGATAGCAGAAAAAATCAACCCCTTTACTTTTGAGGCATTTGAAACATTGATAAGTTCCCAAAAAAGTGCATCCAATTTAGAGTTTTGCTATTTTCAGCTAATAGATAGGCTTAAGAGTTTAGAGAGTATATCAACCGCCTCATTATATGAATTAAGCTACAAATCCCTCCAAGCATTCTATACTTATAAAACAGGTAAAGTTACCGGGCTCAATTTTAACCATATAAATGACTTCTTTTTAAAGGAGTATGAAAAGTATATGATTGATTTACAGCATAAAAGTTATACTACGGTATCAATATATCTCAGAAACCTAAGAACGGTTTTTAATCATGCAATCCATAATGGAATGATTGAAAAGGAAACCTACCCCTTTGGTAAAAGAAAGTACCAAATGCCTCAGGCTGTAAAAACTAAAAAGGTATTCTCAACCGAAAACCTTAAAAAGTTGATTGAAAGCCCAACCCGTACTATGGAACAAGAAAGAGGCAAAGATTTTTGGCTCTTATCATTCAATTGTAATGGTATCAATATTAAAGATTTGGCATTATTGCGTAATAAGGATTACAGCAATGAAAAGATTGAGTTTTACAGAAAGAAAACCGTTTCAACTAATAGGAATGCAATGAAAAAAGTTGAGGTTTTTGTAAATACTAAAGCGGCTGAATTAATTGAAAAATACCGAAATACTGATAGACGGCCTGATGCCTACCTTTTCACTATCATAGGGGAGAAAGATGATGCTGAAACAAGGCATAAAAAAGTCAGGAACTTTATACATGGCATTAATCAGGGCATAAAGCGATGGGCAAAAGAGATTGGACTGGATGAGGATATATCAACATATTGGGCAAGGCATACCTTTGCCACCACTATAATAAGGAATGGGGGAACTATTGAATTTGTTAGTGAAGCCCTTAGCCATTCCAATATAAAAACTACTCAGGCTTATTTTGCCGGGTTTGAGGATAAACACAAAAAGGAGTTAATGAATACATTAATGGATGTATAGTTGACAATTAAAAAAACCACTACTTTGCACAACCTATGAGTTTTGTATATGTATTAAATAAGGTTAACATCCAAACAGATGATATAGTAAATAGCTTACCAAAAGTAACTTTTGAGTAATGAGTAGAGGTGAATTTTTAGATGGTTTTAGAATTGTCTGTTCTACTGAAAAGCTAAAAGAAATTGTTAGCACAGATAGGCCATTCCTAACCTTTACAGATGCTGATTTTCTTATACTCCCTTTTGATATAGAAC
>CAMBQF010000099.1 GCA_945869825.1 Chitinophaga pinensis
CGTCGGTGTTGCCCTGCATAGTTTGCAGGTATTCTGGCTTAAAATGGTCTTTTACAAAGCCCGTATCAAACTTACCCGAAACAAAGGCAGGGTGCTGTAACACAAACTTACAGAAGTCCAAGGTAGTTTCTACACCTGCAACTTCATAATCGTCAATAGCCCTTATCATGCGCTCAATAGCCTCAGTACGGTCTTTGCCGTGGGTTATCAGTTTAGATATCATAGGGTCGTAGTAAATGGGGATATCCATACCCTCTTCAAAACCATCGTCAACCCTAACACCAAGGCCATATGGGCGGCGGTAGCGGGTAAGGGTGCCAATATCAGGAAGGAAATTGTTCTGTGGATCTTCAGCATATACACGGATTTCCATTGCATGGCCGTTTATTTTAAGGTCTTCCTGTTTAAACGAAAGCTTTTCTCCGCGGGCTACGTTAATCTGTTCCTTCACCAGGTCAACCCCGGATATCATTTCAGTAACGGGATGCTCTACCTGCAGGCGGGTGTTCATCTCCAGGAAATAGAAGTTTAGCTTATCATCCACAATAAATTCAACAGTACCCGCATTGTAGTAGTTACAGGCCTTGCAAACATCAACAGCACACTCACCCATTGCTTTGCGTATTTCAGGAGTTAAAACGGCGCTAGGGGCCTCTTCAACCACCTTTTGGTGGCGGCGTTGCACTGAGCAGTCGCGCTCAAACAAATACACGCTATTGCCATGCTTATCGGCCATTACCTGAATTTCGATATGACGAGGGGATAATACATATTTTTCAATAAATACTGAACCATCGCCAAAGGCTGATGTAGCCTCGCTAACGGCCAGGTTCATTTGTTCTTCAAACTGGCCAGGCTCTTCAACCACACGCATGCCTTTGCCCCCGCCACCGGCCGATGCCTTGATAAGTATGGGGTAGCCAATTTCGTCAGACAGTTTTTTAGCAGCTTCCACATCGGTAATGGCCACATCTAAACCAGGTACCAAGGGAATGTTATAGGTTTTAACGGCAGCCTTGGCAGCCAGTTTGCTACCCATAATTTCCATAGCCTCGGGGCTTGGACCAATAAAGGTTATACCTGCATTGGTAACCATGCGGCAAAACTCGGCATTCTCTGATAAGAAACCGTAGCCGGGGTGTATACCATCAACGCCCAGCATTTTGCAGGAGTCTATTATCTTTTGCTTGTTTAAATAACTATCGGCTGAAGCAGGTCCGCCAAGGCAAACAGCCTCATCAGCATATTTTACGTGGGGCGAATTACGGTCGGCCGTAGAGTACACGGCAACGGTTTTAATACCCATTTCGCGGCACGTACGCATAACGCGCAGGGCTATTTCGCCACGGTTGGCTACCAGTATCTTTTTCATTGGTGCGAAGATAGTAATCAGTTGGCAGTTGCCGATTGCCAGTTGGCAGAATTATGAGATATCAGGAATAGATTTACCCGTTATGTCGGCATACGCTGAAATCTTTATTCCATTAGTAGTAGAGGAAAATAAAAAACAAAACCTCGCCCGCCCTTTGGGCACCCCCTCCATGAGGGGGACAAAAAAGGACATAAAAAAAAGTCCCGCGGGAGGGCGGGACTTTTTAAGTGTTATTAACTATGCTGTTTAGCGTAGGGTAAACTTAACAGGCAGGTTGTACTGTACTTGCACAGCCTTGCCGTTTTGCCTACCAGCCGCCCAAGCAGGCATACCGCTTACTACGCGGATAGCCTCGTTGGCACAGTCTTTAGCGCCGGGGCCAGTTAGACCACGCAGTACTTTAGGTTCTTTAATACGGCCATTTTCATCAACTACAAAAGTGATATATATGGTGCCTTGAGTGTTAGCGTCGCGGGCCATTTCAGGGTACTTAATGTTTTTACCTAAGTACTTCAAAAGGGCATCTTCGCCACCCGGAAACAATGGCATTTGCTCTACCACCGTAAAAATTTGCGGTGCTGCGGGTTCTTCTACTACCTGGTTACCACTGTTATCCGGTGGTAATTCAATAATATCTTCCCCTTCAACATTTTCGTTACCAATGTTTTTGTTATCGGGTGTAATTGGGGGCGGAAGGTCCTCATCCTTAACCGGCTCATCTACTACCTCAGGCTCTGTAAACTTCACCATATCAATTTTTGGTGGAGGTAACTCGTCTGGTGGTGGTGGTGGAGGTGGAGGGGTTGTTTCCTCTAGCGGCTTAATATCTACAAGCTCTACTTTGGTATCTTTTTTAATCTCTTCTTTTGTTAGTTCTGAAATCCAGGCAGAAATTGCAGGGATGGCAGATAACAAAATAAGGATAGCAATACCAACGGCCATAGCAACAAGCACGTTGCGGCTATAACGCTTGCGGATAAGATAAGCGCCGTAACCCTGGTTACGGTGTTCGAAGACCAGGTCGTCGAATGTTTCAAAACTGTTTGCGCTCATAATTAATTCCTTTTTATACTATAACGATGCACTACATTACTAATTTACATAAAAAAATTGCTTTTTTTTACTTTAAGCCTTCCAGTGCCTGTTTGTCTAGCGCTGTAAGCGGAACAAGGGCGTAGTTGGCTACGTTGGTAATGTTTATCTCGTCAAACATATCTACTAAATTTTTGTAGCTCGATTTATCGTCAGCTTTAATAACTACCAATAAACCGTACTGGCCGTTAGACTCTTTCATAGAAGCGCCTTTAAGCCTGTTTGTACGCGGGCCTACCGAGTCCATTGGAACTTTGCCTGCAAGGGCATCTTTTTCAATGGCTTTGATTTCATCGTTAAGCTTTTTGTTGTTATCTAAAAAGACTTTGCGGATGCCATCTTTACCGTAGCTGGTTGGAGTAAGGGTTGGAGGAACATCTTTAGGAAGCTCGCCTTTAATCCAATAGATTTTATTTTTCTCGGCCAGATAAACGGTGATAGCACCGGGAAATTTAGTAGGCTTTGTTTGGGGTTCGTTAGGATCCTTTTTAGCCGGTACTGTAATTTCCATAATCTGGGGAGTACGGAATGTTGTGGTAAGTACGAAGAAGGTAAGAAGAAGGAAGGCCAAGTCAACCATCGGTGTCATATCAACACGGTTTGATGATTTTTTTGCCCGGGCCTTACCATGTTTACCCCCGCCACTATCTCCACCACCACCTAATTCTGCCATGTTTTTGTGTTTTTAGGGTTAAACGTTATTGATTTTTGCCTTCTAAGCTGGTTACCAGTGTAAATGCGTTGGCCTTGTTATCGCGCAAAGCCTCAATAACAGCGTGTACAGATTTGTACTCGGTATTGTTATCAGCTTTAATGGTAATAACGGGCTGGTTAGCAGGGTCGGCACCAAAAGCCATACGTGATACGAAAACCCAATCACGTAGTTGGTTGTCTAGCGAGTCGACCGGTATACCAAGGTTAGGGAATTTTTTACGTTCGCCTTCATCTTTGGTATTTATGAAGTCTTTCATACGAGCCATAGGGGCACCAAACATTCCCATTTTGCCGAATTTTTCATACTCCTGCGGTGTAAAATCTATTTTATACTTAGCAGACATGCTTTTCAGCATTTGCTGGCGGCGGTCAATACCGTCAACATTAAAGAGTATTTTATTATCGGGCGAAATTGTAATACCAATAATATTCTTAGGTGGTATTTCATTTTCGGCAATAGACGTTGGAATTTCAACGGCTACCAGTTCTTCGGGTTTGAATTGAGCTGCCAGCATGAAGAAGGTAACAAGAAGGAAGGCTAAGTCAACCATCGGTGTCATATCGATGGAAGGACTGCTCTTCGGCATTTTTATCTTCGGCATATCTGTGCTAATTAAGGGTTATAAAGCCCGTGTTAATTACTTTTGAGAAGCTGCAAATGATTGAACAAGGCTGAAACCAGCTTCGTCAATTTTGTAGGTCAGGTTGTCTATAGTCGTAGAGAAGTAGTTGTACGACACAATAGCAAACGTTGACGAGATAATACCGATAGCGGTATTGATAAGAGCCTCAGAGATACCAGTTGCAAGAGCAGCAGCACCAGCAGAACCAGTGTCAGAAAGAGCGGCGAATGCACGGATCATACCAAGTACTGTACCGATAAGACCTATAAGGGTACCGATAGATACAATGGTAGAAAGGATAATCATATTTTGAGAAAGCATAGGCAGCTCAAGCGCTGTAGCTTCTTCTAACTCTTTTTGTAAAGAAAGAACTTTTTGGTCTTTATCAAGGGTTGAGCTTGTGCTTAACTCTTTGTAATGGATAAGACCGGCTTTCATTACGTTAGCCAATGAACCTTTTTGAACATCGCAAGAAGCGATAGCTTTGTCAATTTCGCCACGGTCAACCATAACCTGCAGGTCGCGTACGAATTTTTTGGCGCTAACTTTACCACTTGCACGGGCGATTGTCATAAAACGCTCTAAAGAGAAAGTGATAACAAGCATAAAACAAGTAACAAGGAAAGGCACGATAATTCCGCCTTTGTAAATAATACCCAGGAAGTTGCCTTTTAATGGGTGGTTGTCGGGGTTGTTTCCTTCAAAGTTGCTTGGGTTACCAAATACGAATTTGAAGATAGCGAATGCGATTGCAAACTCTACTACAATTACCAAAAGGTTGAATAACCAACGAAGGTCGCCTGAACCAGACTTGGTTTGCTCTTTGCTCATTGTCTTTAAATTTTAATTGTTAGTAATTTTGATGTTTGGTATTTACAATTGTTGTTTAAAACGTGGGTGGCGAAAATACATAATTATTCATTTCTGCCAAACTATTGTGGGTAATCAAATGTGATTTGTTGGCAAACTTAACGAATTGATGCTGCAAATGTTGTTTTTTATCGGCTACACTTTAATCTGTTTATCGGAAAAATGAAGCAAAATATCTGCTAACAAAGGGTTTTAAGTGAAAAAGCCTTTTATTATGTTGATAATATATTCCATATCACCATCTGATAAACCGGGATAAACAGGAAGGCTTAAACAGGTATCGGCTACCAAAGCAGCGTTAGGATAAGTATCTTCACCAATACCTAAATGTGCATACGCAGCTTGGTTATATGCCGCGGTTGGGTAGTGAATAAGGGTTTCTACACTGTTAGCCGCAAGGTATTCTTGCAATTGGTTGCGACGGCCGGAACGTATTATATATATATGGTATACGTGGGTGGCCCCAAGGGTGGTATGGGGTAATACAATATCGCCTACACCGGCTAATTGAGTGTTGTAAATAGCAGCAAGCCTGTTACGCTCTACATTATAGCCATCAAGCAACGGGAGTTTAAGATTAAGGAAGGCTGCCTGCAGCTCGTCTAACCTATTGTTGCCACCCAGCATAGTATGCTGGTATTTTACAGAAGATCCGTAGTTTTTTAAGCGGGTTACCTTATCGTACAAATCAGCGCTGTTGGTGGTTATAGCCCCTGCATCGCCGATGGCGCCCAGATTTTTACCGGGGTAAAAGCTGGTAGCGTTGATATGGCCAAACGAGCCTGTTTTTTGCTCTTTAAAGGTGGCACCATGGGCCTGGGCATTATCTTCAGCAACATATAGGTTGTGCTTATTGGCAATAGCCATAATAGCATCCATATTGCAGGGCTGCCCATACAGGTGCACGGGGATGATGCATTTGGTGCGAGGGGTTATCTTCTCCTCTATAAGGGTAGTATCTATGTTATAGGTAGCAGGGTCGCAATCTACCGGCACTATGGTGGCGCCTACATGGGTTACTGCCAGCCAGGTGGCTATGTAGGTATGGGCAGGGACGATTACCTCATCGCCTACCCCAACGCCTAAAGTTTTTAGGCTTAGTATGAGTGCATCTAACCCGTTGCTTAAACCTGAACAGTAGGCTGTACCTGTATAGTCGGCATAGGCTTTTTCAAAATCTGCACAATAAACCCCGTTTATGTAGTTGGAGTTTTGGAATACCTTTACTATTGCGGTTTGGTAAGCGGCCTGTAAGGGGCTGTTTACGTGTTGGAGATTGAGGTATGGGATTTTGTACTGCGTCATTGAGGGTAAAAATAGCTAAAGAATGAACACACCCCGTCAAAGCTTTGCTTTGACACCCCTCTCAAGAGGGGATAAAGCTTCCTTCAACAAAAAAAAGTCCCGCTGGGGGGCGGGACTTTTGAAATTATATAAAAAACAAGGTTGACTATACTGTTTCCTGAACTTCGGCTGCCAATTCAGGGTCTACCAAAATACGGCCGCAATATTCACAAACAATAATTTTTTTACGCAAACGGATATCCAATTGGCGTTGTGGTGGAATCTTATTGAAGCAACCGCCGCAAGCATCGCGTTGTACGGGTACAACAGCCAGGCCGTTAAGGGCATTGCTGCGAAGGCGTTTGTAAGCTATTACCAAACGGGGCTCAATAGTGCCTTCTGCTTTTTTAGACTGTGCAGCTAATTCCTCTTCCTCTTTGCGGGTTTCGGCAATAATCTCATTAAGCTCGCCTTTTTTGTGGTCAAGGTCGCTCTGGCGGTCGTCTAAATTAGCTTTTGTTTCAGTTAAAAGTACTGTTTTGATATCGGCTTGCGCCTTAAACTCTTTAATGCGTTTTTCAGAAAGTTGAATATCCAGGGTTTGGTACTCAATCTCTTTACTTAATGAATCATACTCGCGGCTATTGCGAACGCTTTGTTGCTGGCCTTCATACTTTTTAATCAAAGCCTGGGCTTCTTTAATAGCATTTTTACGGTCAGAAATTTGCTCGTTCATGGTGCCAATTTCCTCTTCCAATTTAAAAACGCGGGTTTCCAAACCAGCCAATTCATCCTCAAGGTCGCGCACCTCTAAAGGTAACTCGCCACGGATTGTTTTAATACGGTCAATTTGAGAATCTATGTACTGTAGCTCGTATAGTGCTTTAAGTTTACCTTCCACACTAAACACGTCCATTACTTCACTCTTTTTGGCTTTTGGTGCCGACTTAGTTTCTGCCACTTCTTCTATCTGTGTTTTTTCTGTTTCTACTTTCTTTGAGGCTTTGGTTTTAGGCTCCTCTATGGGTTCCTCTGCAACTTTAGCTTTAGCCACGGCTTTTTTAGCCGGAGTTTCTTTTGCTTTAGATTCAGCCTTAGCCGGGGCTTTAGCAGCCGACTTAGCTTTAGATGTTGCTGGTGTTTTTGTGGCCATAATGCTACAAATAGTTTACGGGGTTTGTACCGGTTTTTGAAACGCGGACGGCAAAGGTAGTAAATTTTTTAATAAGCAAGGTGTGTAATAGTTGCTTTGTAAATTGTTCACTTTCATAATGCCCAATATCAGCTACAACAATGCGGTTGTCAGCGTCAAAATAATCGTGGTATTTAAAATCAGAGGTTACAAAGACATCGGCCCCTGCCCTAATGGCATCGTTTAGCAAAAAACGGCCTGAGCCACCGCAAACAGCCACCTTTTGTACCGGCTTGTTTAAAAGCGCGGTATATTTTATCACCCCGCAGTTAAAAGTTTGCTTAAGCTGATTAAGAAAATCAAGCTCGCTAAGAGGGCTTACCAATTCGCCCACCATACCCGAGCCAATGTTTTTGCTTTTATTATCGGGCAAATAAATATCGTAGGCTACCTCTTCGTAAGGGTGGGCAGCCAGCATGGCGCTTACCACTTTTTCTTCTAAATAGGCTGGCATTATGCTTTCAATCCTAACCTCTTCTTCGGTATGCAGCTTACCAACCTGCCCCATATGTGGGTTGCTGCCTTCTTCGCCTTTATAGGTTCCTTTGCCTGCAATGTTAAAGCTGCAATGCGAGTACTGGCCTATGTGGCCTGCACCGGCACCGAACATAGCATTGCGAACGGCGTCGGCATTGGCCTGTGGGGCAAAAACAACCAGCTTGCGTAGGGTGCTTTCTTTATGGCTAAGTATCTGGGGTTTTACCAGGTCTATCCTATCGGCAATTTCTTTATTAACACCCAACAATACATTATCCAAATTGGTATGGATGGCATAAATAGCCACATCGTTTTTAACGGCCTTGATGATGGTGCGCTCTATATAATTTTTACCATTCAGCTTTTTTAAGCCGCTAAAAATTATGGGGTGATGGGCTATAACCAGGTTGCACCCTTCAGCAATTGCCTCATCAATAACAGCCTCTGTACTATCCAGGGTAACCAACGCGCCTGTGCAGGCCCAATTTGTTTGGCCGGTAAGCAAGCCGCTATTGTCGTAGCTTTCTTGCAGACTGGGTGGGGCAATAGTTTCTAAATAGCGTGTTATATCGCCAATGGTAATGTTTTCCAAAGCGGGGACTAGCGTTTGTTGGGAATTTGGATATTGCTGCAAGTGCCACAGCCTTTTTCGCAGCCCTTGGCAGTAAACTGCCTACTGATTTTGTAGACGATATACGCCGCAGCGGCTATTACTGTTAGTATTACTAAGGCTGTTTGCATTAATGCAAAGATACGAAATATATGAGGGCTTGTCAACCCCCCCCTTAATTGCTATTGTTAGCGGTAGCTACCTTATTTTTCAAAAAGCGATTACTTTTTGACGCACTTTGCTTTTAGCTTAATGTTATTGGTTATGTTTTATCTAAAAAGTAATACCAGTTTACAATTTCAATAGTCAATTACCCAGGCGCCTTGGGCGGCGGTATTTTGGTATGGAATGTGGAGTTCTTCCATCTTTTTGGCCCAGTATTTTGCTTTAGCCGGTTTGTTGCTGCCATCAAAGATTACCATTTTCGGGTGGAGAGATTTTATCAGCTTATAGTCGACATAGGGTGTGCCGGAGATAATGATATAATTAACAGGTGCGTTGATTGTTGCTTGTTTAGGTTTGAACGATTGGTTGTAGAGCAAAATAGTTTTGTTACCAGCTACTATTACGGGCGGTTTGTAATAGGCTATTGGCGACGGGGCATTAACGGTACTGTTAGTGATGCCAAAATACCACCGTGCAGCATCGATATTAAACTTGTAGTTAGTGCTACCGGGCGTGGAAGAAGTATCGGCAATAAGAAGACTTTGGCTACCATTTATAACCTCTACCGCAGAGGCTTTATTTATATTGTAGACAATAAGCCTTTGCTGATGCAGGGTAACCGCTTTTTGAAAAACACGAAAGCCCATAAACACAACAGACAGTGCCATTGCGCCAAACAGCCATTGCTTGCGTGCCGACTTTAAGGCTACCAACGCGGCAGCAATAATGCAGAACATAACCAACACCTCGACCTTGCTAAATTTAAAGTTTGACCATGTAGCAAACGGAAGCTGTTCGGCATACAAAGCCAGATTGTTTAAGGCATGTATCAGGTGGCTTAAGGCCCAGCCCAAACCTGTGTTTACAAATGGTATCCACGAAACAACCAGTAGCCCCATACCGCCCCAAATGCATAATACGCTTAGGGGAATGATTATTAAATTGGCAGCGACAAAATATACCGGAAACTGGTGAAAATAATATAGCCCCAAGGGTAGAGTAGCCAACTGTGCGGCCAGCGATACTGCAGTGATACCCCATGCCCCATTAATAAGCCAGTTATAACCCTTTATTGGCAACCTGTAGTATATAGGTTTGCGGTGGGTAGAAATTTCGAGTCGCTCATCAAGCCCAAAAGCCCTGTGAATGCAAGGGTAGAATAAGGCAATCCCCAGCACGGCACTGTAGGATAGCTGGAAGCCAACATCAGCCAGAAGAAAAGGATTGAACAGCAACATAAGCAAGCACGAGCCTGCCAATATATTGTAGTTGTTGATGTAGCGGCTTGCAGATTGTCCAAATGCCAGTAGCGAGAACATAACCGCCGCGCGGATAACGGGAGGCGACAGGCCGGTAAGCAGGGCATAAACCCACAAAGAAAGGATGATGATTATCGCCCTTGTATATTTAGCCGATTGCGTTTGCCCCATAAAGCCGAGCAACCGGCTGATTAACAAGAATACCAAACCCGCATGCATACCCGATACAGACAGTATATGCAGGGTGCCAGAGGCAGAATAGGCTTGCAGTAAATCGGAGTCGATATCATCATCGTACCCCAAAACCAAGGCAGAGGCTACGGCCAGTTCAGGACCGGTAAGACCACTTTCGCCCAGCAACCAGTGCATGTAGCTGCGTACCTTATACACCCAAGAATACAGCGGGTTTCCAGCGTTGCTTTCTATCAGGGTATAATCACTTTCTTTTACATAAGCCTGATGATAAATGCCTTTGCGGGCCAGAAAGCTTTTATAATTGAACTGGCCAGGGTTTAAAGATGGCTTAACATCTGTTACCTGAATGTTGAGCAGCAACTTATCGCCATAGGCCAGTGCGTACGACATATCATCGGACTGAAAATAAGTTAAGATAGTACCCGTAGCCTTAACCCAGCCCTGCGGTGTTTTAATAGATTCGACCCGCAAATAAGCCCTTACCGATTTGGGTTTAATCTCGGTTGGCTTATCAATAGTCGCCACAATATAATTGGTGCTTCGCAGGTGGCTACCGAAATAGTTGGCATTGTTGCTAACGGTATTTATAGTAACCAGGTGCAGCCCCAATAAAATAAATAATGCTGAGGCTGTAACGCCAAATACCGGAGAATAGCGTTGGCCTTTAGCTGAGAGCCATGCCATTAACCCCACTAATAAAGCGGCTATAGCATAAAACCAAACCCCAAAATAGACCGGAAAGTAGAACGCGGCGGTAATGCCCACCATAAGCGGAATAACCAAACGTGCAAGCGGTATCTGGTGCAGGTAGTTCACTCTCTATTTTGTTTTTCGGCGGGCTATAAGGGTGGTATTCTTATCGTACAGCACCTCCCAATCGGGCTTGTGGCGGTAGGCATTGATGCTATCATTTATTTGCTTGACGCCTTGCATAGGGTATGTATTATCCTGGTCGACAGCTAATACCACATAATCTGCATCAGCAACATGCGGGTACTGGTATATATAATCTCTAAAGCATAAATGCGGAACAATAAAGCTTTGAGCCGATACTTTGACATCTTTATCACCGGGTACAATTTTTAAAGCCTCGTGCATTTCATCAATATCAAAAGCCTGCTTATAGTGCCTTGGGGAATAGAACTGTACACCATCAATTATATACCACGAAAGGCTTTTATGCTCCATTTTATAGAAAACAGCCGCAAAAGATATAACCACCAGGCCCGCAGAAGCACCATATGCCCAAACTGGCTTTTTAAGCCTATCAACAGCATCGAAAACGGCTATGGCTAATATGGGCGCAAACTCTATACTGTATTGATAGTATATCCCCCATTTGGCATAGTCGTTTGAATATAGCTTTTGAGCAAATATGGGTATAAGCATTATTAAATACTGCGGCCTTAAGAACAAGGCCCAAAGTCCTGAAAACAAGAGCATTTTAAAGAGGCCTGTTTTTAAATAGTCGTAAG
>CAMBQF010000100.1 GCA_945869825.1 Chitinophaga pinensis
AGCTTATCGTTTTTGGCCAGGTTAACAACCGCGTAAAACTGGTTGCTAAATGGGTTAGGGAAAACCTGCATATCAATACCCTCTGCATTTACAGTATTTACCTTGGTCGGGTCGCTGGGCAGGTTAGGTTGCTGAAAACCCTGGGTTAATACAATGCCACCGGCGCCTACTGTTTTTATAACAATATCGCCTACGGTAGTAGATAAGGTAAAGTCGCTGCCGGGCAGTTCAAAGTAAGCACCTGCGGGCGCTACTACCTGGTTGCTAATCATAGCGGGTTGTGCGTATGCCTGCGTGGCTGCAAGGGCAAGTACTGCAAAGGTCAAAAGTTTCTTCATGTTGGTTGATTTTGTTGAGGGCAAATATCAACGCTTATAATAAGTAGCTTTTGCTGGTGTTGCTGTTTGCGTTACCTATGTAAGAAATTGCAACAATTTACCAAAAGGCGCTGCGCATATAAACAGGAAAATAAGCCCCGCCGCGCCTACCTTTATAACATTGGTAAGCCAGGCGCCAATGTAGGTGCCAATGCCCGCTTTTACTGCCTCTTTGCTTGTGCGCCCTGCAATCAGTTCGCCAACAATAGCGCCAATAAGCAGGCCTGTCATCATGCCAATGGGTGGTATAATAAACATACCCGCCAGCATACCAATTACGCTGCCCCACGATCCTGCTTTGCTGGCGCCAAAGCGTTTACCAAACCACAAGGGCAGCAAATAGTCGAGCACAAAAACAAAGGCTAATACACCGGCAAATACCCACATGGTGATGTTAGAATAAAACTTAAGCTGCCACTGTATTAGCAGCATGCCTGCATAACCAATTAATGGGCCAGGGCCCGGAAACGGCGAAGCAAATATTCCACCTATGCCTAATAGAATTGCTATGATATAAATTACTATTTCCATATCTTACACCTGAATGTGGTTTTTATAGTTGTACTGTTGAATAAATAATAGTTAGGAGTAACATAAAACCAATAGTTATAGTTTAATTGCGGATTATAATTGTTAGCATTAAATCTTGTTTTAAATGATTCGGAATATAATAGTCCTTTTACTGTTAGTAGCATCGCTGCAATTAGCAGCCCAGCCAGCTAAAATAGCATGGAATGCGGGTAATGCCAAATTGTTGGCAAAATCTACAACCCTGCTGGTAGAATATAACTCTGTAGACAATGCTGCTGGTAGTACCCATAAGTACAAGTTGTGGGATGTAGCTCTGGGTAAAGTAATAATGGAAACCAATGGTCGCAACTTTTTCGGGCAGGGCAGCACCTTTATTATTATTGATGATAAATACATAAGCGTATACGGCATAGTGGCTGACAAGGCTACAGTTACTGCCAAGTTCAACGTGTCTGAAATTAGCAAAACAGGTTATAAAGATGTTGAGTTTGTTGGTCTTTCGGCTAAGGGCAACCCTATATTTAAGCTTATTGGCGATGAAAACGCTACCTATTATTTATACAATATGGGTTCAAAAACATCGCGCAAGCTGGCCATACCCAACGATTTTTACAAAAGCGTGTATATGCCCCAAAGCGGCGAGTTTGTTTATTTAGTACAAGTAGCAGGCAAGCATGTTTGTTATAGCTTCAACCCCGAGAATAACCAGGTATTAGCTAAAGGCACCATTGCTTCTGTGCCTGACGAGAAGATATACCGTGTGCAGCTTTCGCCCGATGGTAAACATGCCATCTACGGGGGTAAATATGTGTATGATATGAGTGCTAACAAGCTATTGTTTCAGCTTCCGTTTAGCAACCAGGATATTTCGTGGGCCAACAGCAGCATGAGTTATAGCGGCCAAAAGGTAACTGCCGATTTTAGCGTAAAAGGCGACAGTATCATTATCATAAAACGCCTTAAAGAAAATATGTCGGCTACCGAGAAGGTGCAGATTGAGATTTTCGATACCGCATCAGACAAATCAATAAAATCCTTCTTTTTTAACTTTAAAGGAGATGTTATGGCCGATGCTGATGTACCATCGGGCTGGGCCGCTTTTGTAAAAGATGGTAAAGTAAAGGTTGTTCACCTTACCTCTAAAAACGTTACCCGCGAGTTTAGCCTGCTTGATGAAACCAACGACCTGTTGTTTAACACAACAGGCTCGTTACAAGGTACAAAAGATGGCAGCTCTACAACTACTAAAACTCCACAATCAACCCGATAGTTGGCAGCACTATACCCGCTGTATTGGGTATGCTGTTGGCCACATAGCGCGTTACATTGTTCCCGTCTACATAAGTTAACTTATTGCCATTTGCATCTTGCTTAGGCGTTAAGCGCGGCGCTTGCTGGGCTTTGTAGTTCAGCAGGTTTTGTATGTCTAAATATAAGTTCAGTGTCCACTTTTTAAAGTACCATAGCTTATCAACCCTAATGTCTAGCTGGTTGAAAGAGCGCAGGCGCTGCGAGTTTAGCTGCGATATATCCAGTATCCCCTGGTTGTTTACATCCCATGCAGCTTGTATAAGCGATGCTGTAGTATCTGTAGGTGTGTAAGGCGCGCCGCCTACCCAACGGAAGCGGACACCCGCTACCCAGCCGCGTTTAAAGTTCTTACCTGCGGTTACACTTAGTAAAAAGCGGTTGTCCCAGGCCGATGGTTTGTACTCATTGCTTTTGTCGGTAAACTCGCTGCGCACATACGTGGCCGATAGGATACCATAAAACCCTTTGGTTATTTTTTGCTGGGCTAATAGTTCAACCCCATAGCTACGGCCTTTTGATGATGGGGTAACTGCCGTGTTGCCAATCACGCCAAAGTCGGCTCCTTGGTTAGCAAGCGATACAGAGTCTTTTATAGAGAATGGGTAGTTGTTGTAGGTTTTGTAAAAGCCCTCAACCGTAATTTTAGCGCTGTTGCCGGCTTTATATTCTATACCCGCTACCAGGTGGTTACCGTTAATGTATTTTACGCCATTATCTTTATTTACCAATGTGCCTTGCTGGTTGCGGTAGCCCAGCACGGTGTACGATGGTAGCTGGTAGTACATACCCGCATTGGCATTAAGTGCCCAACGCTCGGTTAGGCTATACGAAGCTGATAATCGCGGCGAAACCTGTTTTAATGGGTTGGCCATTTGGGTTGAATAGCTGTTACCATCGGCACGAACACCGGCCGAAAGGCTTAGGCGGCTTGCTAAAAAGGTGCGGCTTACCTGCCCAAAGGCGGCATACGAATGGAAGTTTAGGTTTGATGAAAAGTCAACCACCAGGTTAGGGTTATATTGGGTGGCTATTACCTGGTAGGTGTTTACCTTATATTTTGAAAACTGGTAGCTAACACCATAGTTAAACTTGTAGTTGCCTTGGCGGCTGGTGCTCTCAAAACGGAATTTGTTTTCAATTTCGTCAGAGTTATAGTCCAATATCCTGTTGGCATCCGTCTCTACATTCAGCTTATATTTAATAGCTGAATTGCGAAGCATGTTACGGCTTATAACAATGTTTTTGTAGCCCTTTTTGGCAAACAGGCGCAGGTTGGCGCCAATAGTGTAGTTCCACTGGTTGTTGGTGGGTATGTTCTCTAGTATATAGCGTTGTTCCTCATCGGGGTTGGCAATGCCGGTGTTCAGTTTAAACTGGTCTAGCGCCCCCAGCGATACAATGGTTAAATCGGCTTTATCGCTGAATTTAATCTTGTATTTAACCTGGTAGTCATTATAGGTTGGAAGAAAAGGTAAACCCAATATGCTAAACAGGCCTTGTAAATAAGACCGGCGTACCGATACCAGTAGCGATGAGTTTTTAGATATAGGGCCATCGGCTGTAAGGCCAAAGTCGGTATTACCAACAGCGCCTGTAAACACCCATTTATCGCTACGCCCGTCTTTCTGCTTAAACTCAAATACCGAGCTTAGCGCGTTGCCACGGTTAGCGGGGAAAGCGCCCGAATAAAAGTCAACATCATTAATCAGGTTTACGTTGATTAAGCCTACCGGCCCGCCCGACGAGCCTTGGGTGGCAAAGTGATTAATATTGGGTACTTCTATACCATCAAGGTAAAAACGGTTTTCGTTGGGTGCTCCGCCGCGGATAATAATATCGTTACGGAAGGCTGGCGTAGAGGCCACCCCGGGCAGCGATTGGATTACCTTCGATATATCCCTGTTAGCACCTGGTAGGCGCTTAATTTCTTCAGCCCCAATATTGCGTAGAGATACAGGGCTTTCCTCGGTTTTACTAAAGGGTGATGTGGTTACTTCTACCACTTTTAAATCAGTAGCGCTCTCTTCCAGCGTTATTTCTATATAGGTGGGTTTGGCATTGTTTACGCTCACGTCAAACAATGTTTTCTTTTTATAACCCACCAGCGATGCATCCAGGTTATAACTGCCCGGTTGCAGCTTTTCCAGCTTAAACTCACCGTTTATATCGGTAGCTACACCGGTTGTAGTGCCTTGTATACCTACTGTTACAAAGGGCAAAGCCTCGTTAGTAATGGCATTTAGTACCTTACCTTGTATAATGCCTGTTTGTGCATTTAGTAACGTTGTAATTACAATTAAAAGCGGTAATAAACAGTAGCGTATTTTCTTCATTACTTGTTGTTTGGTGGTTATAAACCATTAACTATTAATTAGGTTTAGTACTTTTTTATATTTTTTACTACTTTTTTGAAGTAATAGTTTAGTGTATTGGAAATCAATTCGATAATTTTGATATGCGCTCATTTAGTCCTTCAACTGTATGGGGCTCTGTATGTTGAAAAGCGTTTTGATGTACAGTATCCAGTTTTTGTAAAATGGATAGCAGCATATTCTTTTCTGTTTCATTCAAAGGCATAAAAATTATTTTTGATAGCCTGTCCATATCGGGTAGGGTAGACTGTAGCATAGCAAACCCATCTTTGGTTAACGATAGGCGTTTCGACCGTTTATCTGTTTCGTCAGTAATTTCAGTTAGCAGTTTCCTTTTTATCAGGCGGTTTATTATACCTATGCCCGATGTAAAACCGGTTAATTGTTTTTCAATAAGCTCGCTCTTTTTAGGGTTGCGCAATTCTAACACATGCATCATAAAGCCCCACTCGTAAACGCTTTCAATACCATGCACCCCTAAGATATCTTTGCTGTATATCTGCGCGTATCTAGACAGGCGAGAGAGTAGCTGTGCGGCATACCCATCGTTTCCATAGCCCCGGCTATACTCAGCCTCTGCGTGGCTGTGTTGTTCTTTACTTGCTATTACCCAGTGGCAAAACTGTTCTATACTCGCATTAGGGTACTTCGCCTCAAAATTTGCCCAGGTATTCACCAAGTCAACTACCTTCTTAGATGACATATTATTACTTTTTAGTAGCAATAATAACCATTAATGTAGTATTTTGTTTATTTTAAAACAAAAGTCCCCGCCTTTTATAAGGGCAGGGACTTAGGTTGACTATCAAAAATTAAACTTTAACCTAACAAGGTTTCTTTAGCGGCTTCTAAAAACTCAGCCACACGTTCTTTAGTAGATGCTTCTGCGTATACACGCAATATAGGCTCCGTGCCCGATGCGCGAATCATAATCCATTCCTCGGGGGTTAAAAAGTATTTAAAGCCATCAAGGTCTTCCATATGGTGCACCGGGAATTTGCCAAAAGCAGTGTATTTGCCTGCTTTGCAATTAGCCAGTACCTGCAGTTTTACAGCTTCTTCAATGTGCATATCGTTACGGTTGTATGCAAATGGCCCTGTAATTTCATAAACTTCATCAATAAGCTCGTGTAGTTTTTTGCCTGTTTTTGCCATAAATTCCCAAATCACAAGGCCCATCCAAATACCATCGCGCTCTGGTATATGGCCTGCAACGGCAATGCCGCCGCTTTCTTCACCGCCTACCAGTACATTTTCAACCAACATTTTGCTGGCAATGTATTTAAAGCCAATTTTAACAGTTTCGTGCTCTAATCCATAGTGGGCACACATTTTTGGCATTTTAGCGGTGGTAGAAAAGGCCGTGATAACCTTGCCCGTCATCCCCTTGTATTTTGCCAGGTAGTGTATTAATAGTAATAGTATGTGGTGAGAGTCTACAAACTCGCCTTTATTGTCGTACAAACCAATACGGTCGGCATCGCCATCGGTAGCCAGCCCGCAGTCAATATCGCCCGACAGGCGAATAAGGTCTGAGAACTCTTTCAGGTTTTTGTGGATAGGCTCGGGGGCCTGGCCATCAAAGCCCGGGTTATAGTCGCAATGCAACAGGGTAATATCATCAAACAGGCGGCGTATAACGTTTTGGCCTGCACCGTACATAGCATCGTAAGCCAGGTTAAGGCTGCTGTTGCGTATAGCATCCAGGTCAAAGTTTTTCTCTACGTGGGCAATGTACTCGTCTTCCAGCGCTACAATCTTAAGCATGCCGTTCTTCTCCGCATCGGCTAATGATTGTGCCGTATCAAAATTAAACCCTGAGTTATCAGGTATAATGTCTTCTATCTCCTGTGTCTTTTCAGGGCTAAGCGGGCCACCGTAATAGCCTTTCAGCTTGTAGCCGTTGTATGTTGGCGGGTTGTGGCTGGCTGTTAAAATTATGCCTAATGATGCCTTATGGTTTATAGCCCCTAACGATATCATTGGGGTTGATACAAAGCCTTTAGCAAGGTTCACTTTAATGCCGTTGGCTATCATCACCTTGCTAACAGTTTCGGCAAACAGTTCGCCACCAAAACGGCAATCGTGGCCTACTACCACACTGGGGTTTTCAAAGTTCTTTTTTAACCATTCAGCCACCGCAACAGATACGCGGGCTACATTTTCAACCGTAAAATCTTTAGCAATAATAGCCCTCCAGCCATCAGTACCAAACTTCAATTTATCCATATTTTATGCTTGTTTTAAAGTTACCATACCCTCAAAAAAATCCCTCTGCATATTGTAGCAGAGGGATAGGTAGTAGTTAATATTTTAATCTTAAAATCTTATGTGTTGGGTTTTATTTAAACCCTATTACCCTAAAGCCTATTTATTCTGCGCTTTAGAGTCAACATCAATACCGTTAGCTTTCAGGCCTTTGTCAATGCTTTCAACCTTAGCTTTTAGCGCGGCATTATCGTTTTGCAGGGTGTTTAGCTTGTCGTTAAGTTCTTTAATCGCCACCAGCAAAATCGGGGTTAACTTACCGTAATCAACAGATAGGTAACCATTGGTATCGGTGCTAACCACTTCAGGGTATATTTTTTGAATTTCCTGTGCTTTAAAGCCTATTTGCTTACTGTTGTTAAAACCATATGCAGGAAACTCATCCTGCTTCCAGTAGTAGGTATAAGCCTCTATCTGGCCAATGCCTGTCAGGGCAGAGGTAATAGGGGTAAAGTCTTTCTTGAAACGAACATCTGAACAGTTTTGGAAACCGGTAGCCGTGGTAAACGTGCCGGTAGAATAAACATCGCCCCCAAAATGAACACGGTTGCCAGTTACGCGCATTTTCTCGCTACCGTTTAGGTACATGCGCAGCTCAGTCATGGTAGTTAGCGGCGTATTGTTATCCTGGCGTAAACCAAACAGACCCGAGTCGTGGTCGTTATCAAACGTAAAACCGGCATTGCTACCATTGTTTGGCGGCATTTGGTTACATGTCATAGATGTAGCTGTTAAGCCACCCGAAAGTGGGCCGTTGCTTTGGCAAAGCGGCACCCAAATGTTAGAAAAGTAATAGAAGCAATCAGCATCTATATCATATACCATAAGGCCACGCGCAGGGTTTAAAATATTCAGGCGCTCGGCTTGTGTAATGCGGGGTACAAGAAAACCTTTATCGGTAGCAGCAAGGTCGAGTATGGCGCTTTGGTCGGGTGTGGTTGTACCAATACCTACATTGTCTTGACCAAAGGAATAACCCATGCATAACATTGCTATAGAAGAAAGAAGCAGCTTTTTCATAAGTTTTTAATTCGTTTGCAATTATAGTCAATTTATTAGAAACACCTACCCCCATGCGATGCAAAGTTTACGTTAATTTAGCTGCTGATTTTGACGCAATACTTAGTGCTTATCGGCTTATACCCCTCTCATTCAGCGCTTTTTGAAATTTAGCCGCGTTTTTTAGGTGCTCATCGTAGGTTGTGGCAAAATTATGGTAGCCCGAAAAATCTTCTTTAGCGCAAAAATAAATGTAGGTATGCTTTTTATAGTTTAGCACAGCATCAATACTGTTTTTTGATGGCAAACAAATAGGCCCCGGCGGCAAACCCGCATACATGTAAGTGTTGTACGGCGAATCGATGCGCGTATCTGCATTTAGCACCCGTTTAACGGTAAAATCGCCAAGGGCAAACACAACAGTTGGGTCGGCCTGCAGCTTCATCCCTTTGTTCAGGCGGTTCATATACACCCCGGCAATGGTGGGGCGTTCATCGCGCATATTGCTTTCCTTTTCCACTATCGCCGCCAGAATCGACACGTCAGCCTGGCTCAGCCCAATTTTTTTAGCCTTGGCCTTGCGCTCATCCGTCCAAAATTTCTTGTATTCCTTGGCCATTTTGTCTACAAACTCATCGGTGTCGGTATTCCACCAAAACTCGTAGGTATCTGGTAAAAACAATACCATGCAGTTTTCAGCTGTAAACCCAAACTTCTTCCAATAGCCATCATCACCCAAAATGGTTTCCATCCGCAGCGAGTCGGCCTCTAAATTCCTGCCTACCTTAGCAGCCAGTTCCTTCTTCAGGCGTATATTATTAAAGGTAAATTTAACTGGCTCTTGTTTGCCACCCATAAGCATGCGCACCAAATCGAGGTTGCTCATGCCCGGTTTTATATGGTATTTCCCGGGGCGTATTTTCTCATCGTACCCACGCTGGCGGGCCACTTTATCAAACTGGTCAACACTCAGCAGGAAATCTTTCTCGCGCAGGCTATTCAGCACATCATCGTAAGTAGCGCCTGTGCGTATATACAGGTAGGTTTTATCTTCTACCTTTTGGGTAGTGTTTTTAGAGAAATAAGTAGTGTAATACTTATAGCCGAAAATGGAGCCCACCAACACGAGTGCGAGCAATACTCCGGTAATAATTTTTTTGTTGCTGCTTTTAGCTTTGGGCTTCTTTTTTTCTACGACCATAAGGGCGACTAATATACTAGCTTATTTATTATACCGCTAAACTTGTGCCGAAGATTGTAAATCAGTTAAATTGGCACTATGAAACTCCTCCCACTGATATTCCTCGTTTTGTTCCTCTCATCTTGTCAGGATAAGAATGTTTACTACCTGAGGGCTGATAATGTAGATGGGCTAAAAGTAAGTGATGGTGTCGAAATTAACGGCCTGGAGGTTGGCAAGGTTGATGACTTGAACGTAGAGCCCGATGGCAAAATCCTAATCACACTAAAACTTCAAAACGATGTAAAAATAAGGCAGGGCAGCACCTTCGCTATCCAATCTAAAGATTTGCTGGGCACCCGCTTTGTCAATATTACCATATCAGATACAAAAGCCTACATAACCCCCGGCGATACCATGCCTTGCATTACACGTCAACCTTTTGCCAAAACAGATTCCCTCTTCAATAAAATCGGCGAAATAATGGACATCGTTATTGTGCCCAAACTTAAAAAAGACACTACCAAACACAAGTAGTTTTTCTGCTGATTAAAATCAAACAAAATTGGCTTACTGACTAATCGGCTCATTCGCTAATTACAATTACATTTACTGCATGAAAACAACAGTTGCCGGAGCCGGTTTAGTAGGCTCACTTCTTTCTATATATTTAGCCAAACGTGGGCACGATGTTACGGTATACGAGCGCCGTCCCGATATGCGCGATACCTCTATCCCAGCAGGGCGTTCTATCAACCTTGCCATGAGCGACCGTGGCCTGCGTGGCCTGGAGGGTGTTGGCCTTGCTGATGAGATACGCAAAATTTGCAAACCCATGCATGGGCGTATTATTCATGATGTTAAAGGCAATACCAACTTTCAGCAATACGGTAAAGACGGGCAGTTTATCAACTCTGTATCGCGTGGCGATTTGAATAAGCTGCTTATGACCGAAGCCGAAAAAGCAGGGGTGAAAATCCACTTTAGCAGCCGCCTCGCTTCGCTCGATTTAAATACCGCTACCACAAAATTTATAGATGCTGCCGGTAACGAAACTGTTGACAAAGCCGATACTGTATTTGGCACCGATGGGGCTTTCTCAGCTGCCCGTATGGCGCTTATGACGGGTACCGACCGTTTCGACTACTCGCAAACCTACCTCGAGCATGGCTACAAAGAGCTTACCATATTGCCTGTAAATGGCGAGTTTGCTATGGACCATAATGCCCTGCATATATGGCCGCGTGGTGGGTATATGCTTATTGCCCTCCCCAACCTTGATAAAACATTTACCTGCACCTTGTTCTTTCCGTTTGAGGGCGAAGACTCTTTTGCAACCTACAATACCGTTGCCAAAGCCCGCGCTTTTTTCGAGCGTGTTTTTCCTGATGCGCTGGCGCTGATGCCTGAGTTTGACCAAGAGTGGGTTAACAACCCCGCTGCGTCGCTTTGCACCGTGCGCTGCCTGCCATGGAAATACAAAGACAAACTTTTGCTACTTGGCGATGCTGCCCATGCCATTGTTCCGTTTTACGGGCAGGGTATGAATTGTGGCTTTGAAGATTGTACCGTGCTCGACCAACTGCTGGGCGAAAGCGATAACCTTGCCCAAGTATTTGCTGAGTTTGAAACCCTGCGCAAGCCTAATGCAAATGCCGTAGCCGAACTGGCACTGATGAACTTTGTAGAAATGCGCGATAAGGTTGCCGACCCCATGTTTATCCTCCGTAAAAAGATAGAAGCTAAATTCAGCCAAAAGCACCCAACAATGTGGTTGCCCTTGTATAGCATGGTTACCTTTAGCGATATTCCGTATGCTGATGCACTTAGCCTTGGCCAGTGGCAAAACAACATTATGGAAAAGGTAATGGCGTTGCCAAATATTACCGAGCGTTGGGATAATTTGGAAATAGAAGAATACATGCATTCGTTGGTTAAGGAGTTTTCTTTGTAACTTTCTCGCCATGAAAACATTGGTTACCATTTTGCTTGCGCTGGCATGCAATACCGTATTTGCTCAGCTACCCACTGATTTTGAATTGCTTTACAAGGTTAAAACCGACAGGGCGGGTGTTTTTGCCAACAAGGTAGAGCGCGAGTTGATAACCGATATGGTAAAGGTGGGCCTTACCGATAGTATACTGCCTACTAAAACAG
>CAMBQF010000101.1 GCA_945869825.1 Chitinophaga pinensis
CAGTAATGGCAGGCCTGTCTGCAAAAAGGTATGTGTATGTATATGCCTGCCATGGTGCAAAGGTACATTGTCTAAACCATGATTACAGGATTAACTTGATTAACATGATTTTTATTCATCAAAACAAACTAAACTAACACTCCTGAAAAATGCCCCCAAAACGCTATATTTGCGACTTATGAGCGTACAAAATTTAGAATTTAATCGCAACGAGGATACTAATAAGTTGCAGGTAAGTAAGCTGGAAGGCAAGTTAACTAAGGTGTACGAAGGTGGTGGCAAAAAGGCCATTGCCAAGCAGCACGAAAAAGGCAAGCTATCGGCCCGCGAGCGTATTGAGTTTTTAATTGACAAAGGCAGCAAAACCATAGAGATTGGCGCTTTGGCCGGCGACGAAATGTATGCTGAGCACGGCGGTTGCCCATCTGGCGGCGTAGTGGTAGTTATAGGTTACGTAAGTGGCCGCCAGTGCATAATTGTAGCTAACGATGCTACCGTTAAGGCCGGTGCCTGGTTCCCTATTACCGCTAAGAAAAACCTGCGCGCACAAGAAATTGCTATGGAAAACCGCCTGCCTATTATCTACCTGGTAGATAGCGCCGGTGTATACCTTCCATTGCAGGAAGAAATATTTGCCGACAAAGAACACTTTGGCCGCATATTCCGCAACAACGCGCAAATGAGTAGCATGGGAATCTTACAGATATCAGCCATTATGGGTAGCTGTGTTGCCGGTGGTGCCTACCTGCCTATTATGAGCGATGAAGCCATGATAGTAGAAAAAACAGGCTCTATATTTCTGGCAGGATCGTACCTGGTTAAGGCCGCTATTGGCGAAGATATTGATAATGAAACATTAGGTGGCGCAACCACACATAGCGAAATATCAGGCGTTACCGATTATAAATGCAAAGACGATAAAGATTGCCTAAACCGCATCCGCAATATAATGGATAAGGTTGGGCATGAAAACAAAGCTGGCTTTGACCGAAAAAAACCGGTTACCCCCAAGCTTGACGAAAAGGAGATTATGGGCATATTGCCCGAAACCCGAGACAAGCAATACGATGTAATGGAAATTATTAAGCGTATGGTTGATGGATCGGAGTTTGAAGAGTATAAGGAGAAGTACGGGCAATCTATTATTTGCGGCCTAGGCCGTATTGATGGCTGGGCAGTTGGCATTGTGGCTAACCAACGTAAGGTGGTTAAAAGCAAAAAAGGCGAGATGCAGTTTGGCGGGGTTATATACTCTGACAGCGCTGATAAAGCAGCACGCTTTATAATGAACTGTAACCAAAAGAAAATACCATTGGTGTTTTTACAAGATGTAACCGGCTTTATGGTTGGTTCAAGGTCGGAACATGGAGGTATTATTAAAGATGGTGCCAAAATGGTTAACGCTATGGCTAACTCTGTGGTACCTAAGTTTACCGTTGTTATGGGCAACTCTTACGGCGCAGGCAACTATGCCATGTGTGGCAAAGCTTACGACCCCCGTTTTATGCTGGCTTGGCCAAGTGCACAAATAGCGGTGATGGGTGGCGCGCAAGCGGCAAAAGTATTGCTACAAATAGAAGTTGCAAGCCTTAAAGCAAAAGGAAAAGAAGAGATTACGAAGGAAGACGAAGCTGCTTTATTAAAAAAGATTACCGACAGCTATGAAAAATCAACATCGCCATACTATGCTGCATCGCGCTTGTGGGTTGATGCCATTATAAACCCACTGGATACCCGTAAATGGATATCGATGGGTATTGAAGCGGCAGATAACGCACCAATTCTTCGTCCTTACAATGTTGGTGTAATTCAAACCTAATTGAAGAAAGTACTCTACATATCGTACGATGGTATGACTGACCCACTGGGACAGTCGCAGGTGATACCGTATTTGCAGGGGCTTAGTAAACTGGGCTACTCTATTACGCTTTTAAGTGCGGAGAAACCAGAGCGCTTTGCCGAAGGGAAAGAAAAGATTGGCAAGTTATTGTCAAGTTCTGATATTGAGTGGGTACCTATCCCCTACACATCAAGCCCTAAGGTATTATCAACCGTTTATGATGTATGGAAACTTATATCTAATGCAAAAGCTTTACACAAAAAAAATAATTATAGCATTGTACATTGCCGCAGCTACATAGCAGCCATGGCAGGGATTAGCTTAAAACGCAATTTCGGGGTTAAGTTTTTGTTTGATATGCGGGGCTTTTGGGCTGATGAACGCATAGACGGTGGTATTTGGAACTTAGGAAACCCATTGTTTAAACGCATCTACAACTACTTTAAAACCAAAGAAAAAGAATATTTTACTGAGGCTGATTATACCGTAAGCTTAACAGAAGCGGGTAAAAGGGAAATACACACGTGGAAAGAGTTAAAAAACGCGGTGCCTATTCAGGTAATACCGTGTTGTGCCGATTTAGGGTTATTTGATTATCATACTATTGACAATGCTAAACTGAATGAATATAAAACCAGGTTTGGCTATACTAATAACGATTTGGTGATTACCTACTTAGGTTCGTTAGGGACGTGGTATATGCTGGATGAGATGCTGCGCTTGTTTGCTAAAATAAAAGCTAAGCATGCTAATGCAAAAATGCTATTTATTACCAGCGATGAAGCCCAAATGGTATATGGCAAAACAGCCCAATATGGCTTAGCGGACACTGATATAAAAGTGGTTAAAGCAGCTCGTTCAGAAGTGCCTTATTATATTGCACTGGGACAGGTATCTATGTTTTTTGTTAAGCAGGCTTATTCTAAATTGGCCTCGTCGCCCACTAAAATGGGCGAAATTATGGGCCTTGGCGTACCACATATTTGCAATGCTGGGGTTGGCGATGTTAAAGAAATTACTGAAGATACCCAAGCGGGTATTTGTCTTGAAAGCTTTAGCGATGAAGAGTTACAGCGTGCCGCAGATAACCTAACAGAACTATTGGCTATACCTAAAGAGCAGATACGTGAAGGCGCATTAAAATACTACTCGTTGCAAAAGGGCATAGAAAAATATGCATCTGTTTACCAAAAGTTGTTGCAACAATAGTTTTTCCACTTAAAAAGAACTTAAATTTACCTGTGTTATTAATTGGTAAACCCGCTAACTAGTAAACTATGGTTCGATTTTATTTATTCCCACTGTACCTTGTTTTTGCACTGTTGGTATCGGCTCAAGCATTTGGCCAGGGTAGTTTTACCGGCAATTTAACCCAGCAATATGTTGTTGAGGGCGATAATTTTATGAAAACCGGCGATTTTAACAATGCCATATTAGCCTATACTAACGCAGTAAACGGAAATGTAAGCTATGGTGAGGCGCTTGTAAAACGGGCTATAGCTTTGAAACTGGTAGGCCGCGCAACAGAAGGAAAGGATGATTTAGATAAAGCACTGCGCCTAGGCCCTGAATACCGGATAATGTTTGATAGCCTTACGACTAAAAAAATGAGGCGTGATAGCCTTTCAACCCTAAATAACCCTTATGAAAATTTAAACCTGATAAATGAACCTGCTGATACCTTAACCTATTTTAATACCGCTAAGCGGTATTTAGAAGACGGGAACTATACAGAAGCTATTACTTACCTACGCAGCTACATTATTAAATACCCTCAAGATACGCTTGCCATTGCCTTTACCGCTTTGGCATATACTAGCAGCAACAGCTACGATTCTGCAAAAGTATACCTGCGTAAGCTTGCCATAATTGATAAGAAGTCGGCACTGCCCTATGTTATATCTGGTTTATTTAACTATAAGCGTGGGTTTTATATTGATGGTATTGACAATTTTAACAAGGCGGTACAAATAGACCCTGCAATGAGTATTGCCTATTTTAACAGGGGCCTTTGCAAAAAGCGCATGGGCAACGAGCGTGGGTATTATGACGACTTTGACAAGGCTATGGAAGTTGATGCGAATGTAGGCAACGCGTTTTACAACAGGGGCTACCATGAGGCCCGCAATGGAGGCGATGGGCTTAAATATGATATGGATAAGGCCGTAGAAAACAACAAGGTTTTTAGCAATTCCTTTTACCAGTCGTTGGTATCGAAAAGAGTACTTACCGATTATGAAAACTTGACTAAGGAGTATACAGACAATATAAATATGAATGCTGCCGATGCTGATGCTTTTGGAAATATGGCCAACTTTCATTTTTTGATGGGTGAGTATACTCCTGCAGTGATAGATTATAATAAAGCCTTAGCTGTTAGTCCACAGGTAAGCGATTATATTTTTTACCGCGGCCTTGCACGTATATTGAAAAACGATACAATGTCGGGTTGCAAAGACCTAAAAAAAAGTATAGAAATGGGTGTTGACAAGGCAACCAGCTTACTAAACTCTTTATGCAAATAATATGGATAAGCAGCGGAACACGCTACTTATAAAGCATGAAGCAGCGCGGCTGGGTTTTAGCTTTTGCGGTATTTCTAAAGCCCGCTTTTTAGAAGAAGAAGCCCCAAGGTTAGAAAATTGGTTAAACCAAAACATGCATGGGCAAATGAGCTACATGGCTAACCATTTTGATATGCGCCTAAACCCTGCACTATTAGTGCCCGGGGCAAAATCTGTAGTGTCGTTAATGCTTAACTATTACCCCGAAGAACAACAGCCCGATAGCATCCCAAAGATTTCTAAATATGCTTATGGCGAGGATTACCATAAGGTCATTAAGCGCAAGCTAAAAGAGTTTATCAATACCTTGAAGGAAAAGATAGGCGATGTGAACGGACGAGCCTTTGTAGATTCGGCTCCTGTATTAGACCGGGCCTGGGCAAAGAATAGTGGTTTAGGCTGGATTGGAAAAAACAGCAACCTGATAAATAAGGGAGCGGGCTCTTTCTTTTTTTTGGCTGAACTAATAATAGACCTTGAGTTGGAATATGACGGGCCTGTGAAAGACTATTGCGGCAATTGCACCCGCTGTATAGATGCCTGCCCTACCGATGCTATTGTTGAACCCTTTGTTGTTGACGGAAGCCGGTGCATATCATACTATACCATAGAACTGCGCGAGGCTATACCTGAAAGCGAGAAAGGAAAGTTTAATAACATGGCCTTTGGCTGTGATATTTGCCAGGATGTTTGCCCCTGGAACCGTTTTTCAAAACCTACCTCAGTAGCTGAGTTTAGTCCCAACGCAGAAGGGCTTAACCTTACTGAGAATGATTGGGAAGAAATGACGGAAGAAGTATTCGGACGGGTATTTACAAAATCGGCCCTAAAAAGGGCCGGTTTTAATGGGATAAAAAGAAATATCAGGTTCCTTAAAAAGAATTGACTACTTATTGATTTTTTCGTCTTTTTTAACTGTTGTAGTTCCTTTAGCAAAAATGTTAGCACGGTCTACACCAACAGCCGGAAGGTCTTTTTCTAAATTAGCAACACCACCAATTAAATATGGCTTAAAGCTTGCTACATACTCATCAGGAGTTTGACCAACTTCTTCAGCATTATTTTCAAGTACAGAAAACAGCGCATTAATTTTAGTTAGACCTTTCAGGTCTTCAGCAGAAAGAGACATACTTAATTTTTTAATTATAATATGCAACGTTATAAAGAATAATTATAACCACCAAACTTTTACGTTATTATTATCAACAACTGCTGTGCATAAATCTATTCGGGGCTGTATATCCGGGCAGCGTCTTTAATAATTGTGGCTTTATCCAATGTCATGGTTTTAGTCTTTTTGTCAACAAACATCTGCATTTGATCAGTGTAATGCGGGCTGTCAGGGTGGTTGCTTGATCCGTAACAGTTTATGGTTTCAATTTCAGGCATGCCCTCTTTAGAAAACTTTACCAGCATGATGTAAGAGTCGCCTACCCATACTTTGAACCTCCCGTCTTTATACTCTTTAGGATAAGCGGCAGCCAAAGCATCTGGAAAACCGGAAAGAGGCAAATCTACATCTCCCTTAGAGTGTCTTAACAAATCGCCCAGCTTAATGTGCATACTACCAAAAAACTTAACCAGGTGTTCTTTAGCATCACGAAGACAGTCTATGTAAAACGATTCAGAAGCTCGTCCTCCTTTTCTTAACAATTTTTGTGTGCCAGCCCTTTCATTCAAGTTTATAACTGTTAAAAGCACTAGGGCTGCATCCATATTATCGGCATCCCCTCTATGATTCCAACTCCTAATTTTGGTAAACGCCTCAGTTAAATCAGGATACAAAACAGGGTCAATTTCTTTAAACAACGGGGCCAGGTTTATTTTAAACACAATACTATCAGGCAGTTGCACATCGTATTTAATGCGTAAAAAATCTTCCCAGCTAAACGTGCTTTGCTTGGCAACTAGTCCCCGGAAACGATTGCTACGGTTTGTTTCATCGGTTTGTATACCCATAGTTGCAGGGAAATTAGCCGGCTGAGGGTCTGCTTCTTCGCACGAACTGTTGTAAGGGGTATTATTACAATTATAGATGTATCCGCAATCAGGATTTTCAACCTGTGGCAATTCTGATACAGGGAAATACTCTGTCCACAATGTTTTAGAAGTATTGCCTGGCAGTGTCCCCTCCCAGTTATACGAAGTATCGCGCTTAGGCATAAGACCATTGAACAGATAGAATATGTTGGCATCCCTATCGGCGTATACAATATTCATCATATTTAACTGCTGGCGGTTTAAAACCGCCTTGAAATCGGCAAAATTTTTAGCCTTATTCATTCGGTACCATTGTTCTATAGCACCCACCTGCAGGTATGCCGGAAAGCGAATAGAATAGAATTTGCCGGTTTTAGCCTGTACGGTAGCACCATATTTACTCCAGAATATTTTTTTACCCACGCCGACAGTAAGCCATTTGTTAAGTTTAACTTTAAGCTTAGCCTTATTAACATCTAACTTTTCCCACTTACCATCAAATTTATACATGTATTTTTGGGTTGGATGCATTTCTAACTGGTAAACATCAAACTTATCAAAACCATTAACAGTATGGGCCCAGCCCAAATTCTCATTAACACCATGAAATATTGCCATACCACCAGGGAAAGTACCTCCCAGCATATTCCATCCTTCATCGCTACACACGTGCGCTTCGTACCAGGACAAGGGCCCCTCTAAAGGTTGGTGAGAGTTTATATCAAGATAGGTTTTACCATCGGTAGTAACCTTGCCACTAAAGGCAATGCCATTAGAGCCTTTGTTACCTAAATCTTCTGTAACCATATCGCTTGGCGGGGCTACATCTCCGCTAAGCATATTCTTAATCGTTCCATCAACACCATTCATAGCAACCATACCCATGGTATAGGCCGCAATCATTTGTTGCGGGGTAAGTGGAAACTCCCCTTTAACAAGAACCTCGCTGGGGTGTTTTTTAGCATAGGCGTTAATGCCATCAACATAGCCGTTGATTACCTTTTTAAACTCAGGTGAGAAAGTGCTATCATACTGCTTATTAACAGTACCCTGCACCTGCAAAAGCTGGGCAACATAATCTATAGCAGCGCCATCTTTACCCATGTGGCGGCCCATGCAGTTTTTAGCAGCCATCAACATAAACTGCATATCAGAAAAATCATCTTCGGCAGTGGCCCAGGCAAGGCCGTATGCTACTTCCTCGTCAGTTTTAGCAAAAATGTGCGGAACACCCCACTTATCGCGTGCTATTTGCACATTGGCAGGGTTTACGGTTGAGTACTTAGGCCAGTTTTTCTGAGCCTGTAATGCTGCGCTTAACACAACTAATAGGGAAAGGACAATCAGTCTTTTCATTTGGATTTTTAGGTATTGAGGGTTTTTATTTGGGGTGATAAATACGTTTGGCATCGCGGAAGATGGTTGCTTTATCCAAGGTCATCTTTTTAGTTTGTTGTTTTGTATACAGTTCCATTTGATCTGTAAAATGTGGGCTATCAGGCCTTGCACTGTTGCCATGGGGCAAAAGACTTTCAATTTCGGGCGGGCTGTTTTTTGTAAACCTTACCAGCTGCACATAAGTATCTCCGCCAACGGCTTTTTCACGTCCATTTGGTAAAGGTTCGGTATGCAGGGCCGCTAACACATCGGGGGCGCCGCCAACAGGTAAATCTACATTGCCACGTTGCAAGCGCTGTACGCTACCCAGCGGTACATCAATAGTTTTGAAATTAGCAAGAAGCAAATCGCGGCTGTAGCGAAGAGCATCGGCAAAAACCGAATCGGGAAGAAAAACCCCACGCTCTAACTCTACCTGCCCATAGTGTTGCTTTTTGAATATGTATTTGATTGCAATAAGCGGAAGTGTTGCATTTTTATCATCGGCACTGCATGAAAGGTCCCATAGGTTGATTTTCCTAACCACTGCCCCTAAGTCGGGAAACTTAACCGTATCAAGCGCAAAAAATGGTTTTAATGATTGGAAAAACTTGCTTTGCTTTGGGAAGGTCTGATCAAACTTTAAGATTTTAAATTCATCAAATGTAAATTTCTCCTGCTTTTCTATTAATTCAAGCATTCGGTAAGCCCTGTTATTATTGCCATACCAAAAACCCATATCGCGGCAATATTTACCTGAGTCACCATTACATTCCTGGCCTGTGGCATAAAACTCAGAGTTGTTGGTGTTGTAAACGTAACCACAATCGGGGTTTAACAATTGCGGCAGACTATCTAAAGGATACGTCTCTGTCCATAGTGTTTTAGAAGTGTTGCCGGGCACTATTCCATCCCAGTTATAGCCTTTGGCCCTGACAGGTATGCGGCCATTAGATATGTAGTAGATGTTATCATCCTTATCTGCATATACAATATTAAAACGCACAATGCCCATTTGCTCCAGAGCTGTATGGAACTGGTTGTAATTAGTAGCCTTGTTCATATAATACCATTGCTGAGCAGCTTTGATATTCATATTTGCAGGAAAGCGTACACTGTAGAATTCTTTTTTGTTTTTGCCCGATTGAAAGGTTGCACCATAATCGCTCCAGTACGATTTTTTGGGAACCCAAACCACAAGGCCTTTAACTTTAACCTTAAGCCACGAGGTGCGCACTTCCAACTTTTTCCATTTGCCATCAAACTCGTACCAAAGTTTTTTCTTTGGGTGCATTTTTAGTTTGTAGGTATCAACTAAATCAAGGCCGTTGAAGGTGTGGGTCCAGCCCAGGTTTTCGTTAGAGCCAATAAAGACACTGCTACCACCAGGAAATAAGGCACCCAGAACGTTTAAGCCTTCATCGCTATTTAAATGTGCCTCGTAAAACGACATCTGACCCTCGAAAGGTTGATGCGGGTTACAGGCTAAAAAGGTAGAGCCATCGGCAGTTTTGTTAGATTTGAAAGCGATACCGTTTGATCCCCAGGGTACTTGTTCCTCATCATACTTACCAGCAATAATTTTTTGGATAGGTTGATGAACAAAAGAAATAAGGGCATTGGTAAATGTAAAGTTGGTAAGAATATCTTTAGGCCCTATAGGGAATACCTTTTTGTAGACAACCTCTTTAGGGTGTGCTTTAGCGTAAGCATTTACGCCGGCCGCAAAGCCTTGGAGGTAAGTTTTAAACTGAGGGGTAATATCGGTTTCGTATAGTTTATCTACAATATCTTTAACGCGGATAGACTTAGCCAGATAATCGCGGATAGCACCTTCTTTACCTTTTGCCATACCTAAACGGCCAAGACCCTGCAGCAGATTGTTCTGCATTTCGGGGAAATTGTCTTCAGCATTAGCCCATGCTAACCCAAAGGCTGCATCGGCATCTGTTTTTCCATAAATGTGTGGAACACCCCATTTATCACGCACTATGGTGATGCTGTCAGGGTTGAATGTAGGTTGGGCCGAAACGCCTGCGGCAGCCATAATAGTAAACACTACCAGGTAAAAATATTTTTGCATTTGAGAGGAGGAATAAGAATTAAATTGAATTGCCTAAATATCAGCAAATAATAGACCAAAAACGCAGGACGATGAAAATATTTTTTTGATTAACGATAATTTAATTTTCGCCCAAAATTATGCCCTGCATTGTAGCCACCCAATTAATACTTTCCAGTCGTAACTCCCAGCTCTTAATTAGGGCATACCCTTTGACTTTGGAAAGGGATATCTATTCTAACTGTAATACTTTAATGTAGTAATGCTCTGTATCTATCTTAATGGTCGGGCTAATGCCTTCGCCCATTAACACCATAGTTTGCCACTCGGTTGTTGGGCTAATGCGTTGTTCTAAAGTTTTGTCGCCATTGCCAGCAAAAATATCCAACGGCATGGCAAAGTCTTTTACATCAGTATTCCAACGGTAACGGAAAGTAGTTTTATCTCCATTGGTTTTCAGGCTGTATTCAAACTTAGGTATGCTTGTATACTTTAAATACTGGTTGAAGATTGGAGTCAGTCTTAAACCGGTCTTGGTGTTGTAGTAATTTACAATATCGTCGGTAGTTACTTGTTTAAGAGCAAAGTCTTTTTGCAGGCCTAAGAGTATGTCAAAAAACAACTTATCATTATTAATAACTGTACGCAGGGTGTGTATCAACAAGGCACCTTTATTGTACATATCGCCAGAGCCTTCGTTGTTTACGCCGTAAGCACCAATAATAGGCTTATCATTTTCTACTGATTTCTTTTTGTTATTTATGTACTTTAATGCGTCTGCAGTGCCATAGCGGCATTCTACATACACCACTTCAGAGTATGTACAAAAGCCTTCACTAATCCACATATCAGCCATATCGGCCATGGTGATGTTATTTCCCCACCACTCGTGGCCAGACTCATGGATGATAATAAAGTCGTACTGTAAACCGTAGCCAGAGAAGTCAATTCCTGCATAACCGTTTTTATAATCGTTGCCATAAGCAATAGCGCTTTGGTGTTCCATACCAAGGTATGATGATTCTACAAGTTTATAGCCATCGTTCCAAAACGGGTACGGGCCAAAGAATTGTTCAAAGCACTTCATCATCGGCTTAACTTCTTCAAACTGCTTTTTGGCCTTATCTATATTATAAGGCATCACGTAGTAATCTAAGTCGAGCTTTTTACCTGTGGGGCTGGTGTAGGTATCGCTAAAATTTTCGTAGTTGCCTATATAATAGGTAGCGTTGTAGCTGTTTATAGGGTAAGATACAAACCACGAGTTAACCTCGCGACCATCTTTCAGATTATACGATTTACGTAAACGCCCGTTAGAAATAAACTGCAACCCTTT
>CAMBQF010000102.1 GCA_945869825.1 Chitinophaga pinensis
AAGTTTTTTTTGGCGCTTTCGTTTACAATTTCGCCAAGGTCTTCTTCTATCCAAGTAGATAGGTTATTTATTGCCCGCAACGGGGCTTTCAAGTCGTGCGATACAATGTGTGCATATTGGTCAAGTTCTCCATTTATGCGCTCCAGGCTGTCATACGATTCCTGCAACTTATTTTCGCGCTGTTTATCCTTAGTAACATCAATAGCAAAACCCACCATAGATGCCTCGGGGTTTAACTCATCGGGAAAGATAAAATTCTCAAAATAATACTCTTGATAATTATGGTTTACCGACCACGTAAAATGCACAACATTTCCTTCATAAGCTGATCGTATTTCATCTTTCTTGCCATACATTATATCATATATGCTATGGCTTATGATAGAGCCGTCGGTATTTTCTTTTATAGGGCTTAGCGCCTTGCCTTTGCACGATACAAAGTTACCTTCGGCATCCAGGCTGTAAATAGATATAGGCATATTAGCCGCCATAGAGTCTAATATGCGGCTTTGTACCACAATTTCGCGTGTACGCTCTTCTATTATTTTTTCAAGGTTTTGTTTGGTTTCCCTAAGCTCCGCGTTGGCCTTAAAAAGCTCGTTAGAGCTCACTTCAAGCGTGCGCTCGAGCTGGCGATGGTCTTCTTCAAAACCATGGTAGGCATTGTTTACAGCGCTAATAAAATCCTCAAGCGAGTTTATATCAAACTTCTTCTCGTCTAAGAATTTACTAACCTGCCTTTGTAGCAGCCTGTGCATTTTTATATTTATTGCTCCGCTATCCATTAATATCATTTTAACAGTAAAAATTGTGTTTGATGA
Source organism: Chitinophaga pinensis (assembly GCA_945869825.1). Taxonomy (GTDB): domain Bacteria; phylum Bacteroidota; class Bacteroidia; order CAMBQF01; family CAMBQF01; genus CAMBQF01. The sequence goes on from CAMBQF010000102.1 coordinate 822, forward strand.
ATTTTAAACGGTTTCGGTAAATGTTGTTATTGTCATTGTTTGGTTATGCAGTTCGCACCGCGTGTCTTTCTCAAATGGCGATATTTCTCCATAAGAGTAAAATCCGGTTATTGCGGTATTATCACCTAAAATATTTTTTACTCCTTCCACCTCTTCTTCAACCATCTGTTTTAATACAAGTTTCCTGCCCACACAGCTAATCAGTACTGCAAAGTCAGGCTTAATTGAATCAAATGGTGTTAAGCTGGTATTTGCTGCCATTACGGCACCGTCTATCAGCCGGTCTATGTTAGCTTTCATCAGCCTTACATAAGAACCCTCAGGTAAATCGCCCGCAAAGGTCAGGCTTTGGTCTTCTTCGTTAACAGCCAAAATGGTGCGTACTACTGGTGTATGGTTTTCTGATGCCCTTAAGCTTAGCGGGAATAGCAAGCCAGATGATGGTAGGTTTACCGCCTGCGAACCTAAGAACGATTTATATAACTCAAGCGCCGGTTCTCCATCCAACTCGTACAATACATTGTTTTTTGATTTTGTTATAAGCCTCTCCATTCCAAAACTATCCCATCCGCCATACGATCCATAACCAATTTTTATTTTATCGCCATAAAAGCCAATGGCTGTTACAACTTTCTCGCCTGCATGTTCGTGGTTGTTTACTACCAGCGTTTGTGCAAAGTTTGCACCATCTCCGGCAAGCCCTCCGGTTACACTTACCCCTTCTGGTAGCGATTCTCTCAAACCTGTCACTAGCTGTGACCCATTCACATTCAACCCATCCGATAAAGCAAATAGGTGTTTCAAACCCTCTTTTTCAAACTTATTAACCAGCTCTTTGCCAGCTTCGTAGCTTTGTTCAGCATTTTCTATTGCTATACTATGCACTACTATTTTTGTGCTGTCAAATTGCAATGCCGATAAGCATATAGTATCATCTACCACACTGGTACCCATTATTTCTCCAGAAGTTGAACAACCTATAAACTTGGCGTTGGGATATTTACTTTTCGCCTCATTAACCAGGGTGTTATCTTTAAGCAAGTTTGTACTTCCAAATACCATAACCAGTTGCACAGCTTCTGCATTTACATTGCCTGTTATGGCTTTCCATCCCAATTGTTTACTCCATTGTAGTTGTTCTATCTTCATAACTTAATAAGGTTGGTTATCAGTTTAATACTTACCTGTTTGCAATTTCAAAACAATCAGTAGTATGTATTTACCTTTATTTAGTTAAAATATCATATGCAAGAAATTTATAATTATGTTAATATTTTATATTTATAAAGTGTTGAAATTTAGTATTTTATAAATAAATGATAAGTTTGGCTTCGCTGTTTATGGTGTAAGTATTATTTCTAAAATGCAAGTTCTCCTATTTCTTTTGCAATTTATGTGGTTTGGCCCAATTTAATAATAGGTTTTTTATATTTACTGACAATCAGTATGTTGTAAAATTAGTGTTTAAACACAGGCCAGGTTTTTACTATATAAAAACAATACACGTTTTCAACACTTCACATAAATTTTTGTTATTTACACTATGGTTTCATTGCACACAAATACAGATCAAATGGGTAGGCTGGTTCCTTTGCCAGATAGACCTATGCGTATAGTTTCGCTGGTTCCATCGCAAACTGAATTATTGTTCCATTTGGGGTTGGGCGATAGGGTAGTGGGCATTACTAAATTCTGCATCCATCCGCCTGAGTGGTTTAAAACAAAGACACGTGTTGGAGGAACTAAAAAAATCAACTTTAATGCAATAGCCAAACTGAAACCCGATTTAATTATTGGTAATAAAGAAGAGAACGACCGTGAAAGCATTGAGAAGCTAATGCAACATTACCCCGTATGGATGAGCGACATCAAAACGCTGGACGATGCTAAGGATATGATAGTTGCTATTGGCCAACTTACTCAAAGTGAAGGTAAAGCAGCAGAGATAAACAATGCTATAGATAAAGGGTTTTCTTCGCTAACCCCATTATACCCAACCCACTCTGTTTTATACCTTATTTGGAATAATCCATATATGGCCGCAGGCTCTGATACGTTCATTAACCATTTGCTGGAGCGTTGCGGGTTTTATATCCCCGGCATTTTAAGCGAGAATGATATCCGTTACCCCGAGTTATCTGAAGATCAAATTTTTCACCTCAATCCTGAAATTATCTTATTGTCTTCCGAACCTTTTCCATTTAAAGAAAAACATATTAAAGCATTGCAGGCCATTCTGCCCAAAGCCAAAATAATATTGGTTGATGGCGAAATGTTTTCATGGTATGGCTCGCGCTTAATCCAAAGCGGCCCTTATTTATCATCGTTGTTAAGCTCCCCCTTATAAAAGGGTTGGATGATTCGCTTGCGAATCAGACGGGGGATTTACTGACTACTGACCAACGGCACCAACTTAGTCTGGCGTATTATTAAATATCCTCCCATCCCCATAGCCATTCCAACTAAGGCCCCCATTAAAATGTCAAACGGGTAGTGTACCCCAAGGTATATGCGACTGTAAGATGTAAGCACAGCAAAAGCAAAAAGCCAGCCTGTGCCTTTTAACCGTTTACGCAGTAAAAAGTAGGCAAACGTACATAGCAGAAAACTGTTTGATGCATGGCCTGAATAAAACCCATAGGCTCCTCCCCTGTAATCTGTTACTATGTTTATATCCTTTATCATTTCGGGGTTATGCGTAGGCCGCTCACGCTTAAGGTACTTCTTAAATGCATTGCTTGTTTGGTCGCTAATGGCAAACAACACGCCGGCAATCAAAATCAGAAACCAGCCTTTTCTACCAAACTGTTTTACCAGCAAAAAGCCAATACTAAATAACGCTATCAGCCAAAAATAGCCGCCACTAAATTGCCACATAACCCAATCAAGCCATTCGGTATGGTAGCCGTTTATTGCGAAAAATATCCATTTGTCAATATCAATAAGCCATTGCAACATATGCCAAAGCTAAAACTTTTATGCAACACTCATCATGAATTTTGAATTCTACATTGTGACTTAAAATGCAACATTGTTGCATTTTAAGTAATTTTCCATACTTTTGCTAAAATGAAATTAAAAGCGGTAAGTATACTATTAGTAACAGTTTTTGCCTTTGCACTGGTGCCTTGGCCAATACTGCACAATGCCCTTGCCGACCATACCACAGAGCAAGACACCCACTGCCGTGAGTACCACAACCAAATGGGTACACATATCGAAGCTGGCCATGCGGATTGTTCTATTTTCGATTCTACATCATTATTATACGATAAGGCTAGATTGTCAGCCAACCTCAATTTAATATTACAGCTAAATGCTGTTTACAACACGGCTATAAAAGCTTCGGTAAGTAAGGCTTTAGCAGTAAATCTTCCTTCAAGGGCGCCGCCCGTTTGCTAACCTTTTAGCACCTACCAATTGGTAGGCAGATTCTTTGATGCGATTGCATCAGGCATTTCAATACACATTTTATATTACTAAATAACAATGAGGTATTTTATAATACTGTTATTGCTTTTTGCGGCTTTGGCTGTAAATGCGCAAAACTGTAATATTAAACTTACGGGTACTGTTACCGATAGCCACGATGGTGAAAAACTTGAGTTTGCCACCCTGGGTATTTTGCAGTTGCAAAAACAGGCATTTACCAAGTCTGATGGTACGTTCGAGTTTTCCAACCTTTGCCCCGGCTCTTATACAATTATTTGCCGCCACTTAGGCTGTAAAGACACCTCGTTTACCATATCAGTTAGTGAAAATACTAACATAGCTATTGTTATGCCCCATAAGCTAAACCAGCTTAAAGAGGTTGATGTAAAGGGCGAAAAAACAAACTATGCCGATGCTGCCGGGCTCTCGGTAATTTCTGTATCTAATCAGCAGTTACAACCATTATTGGGTGGCACGTTGGGCGATGTTTTAAAGGTAGCCCCTGGTGTAACAACATTGCAAACTGGCGCTACAATAGCTAAACCTATGATTAATGGCTTTACCGGAAACCGTATTGTTATTATGAATAATGGTGTTAGGTTGGAGGGCCAACAATGGGGAGGCGAACATGCTCCTGAAATTGACCCTTATATTGCTAACACCATTTCCGTTTGGTATGGGGCAAAGGCAGTGCGTTATGGCCCCGATGCTATTGGTGGCGTAATTACAATAGACCCTGCCACATTGCCCTATAATGGCAAATTTAGCGGCATAGCCAATTTGGCCGGTTTTAGTAATAACCGCATGGGGGCTGCATCTTTTCAAATGCAAAACAGTTTTGGCAAAGGTCGCTGGGCATATAGGGTGCAGGGTAGCTACCGTAAGGGGGCTAATGTGTTTACTCCTGCTTATGGGCTTGATAATTCTGCCATGCGCGAGGGTAACTTTTCGGCGGCGTTGGGCTATAAGTACAAACGTTTTAAAGTTGAAACATATGCAAGTAGGTTTGATACTAAAATAGGCTTGTTTAAAGGTGCGCATATTGGCAACCTTACAGATTTATTGCAAGCTATAAACAGCACTACACCCTTTTACACTACCAATACACATAGCTATGCTATTGGCAGGCCCTACCAGCAAGCGGTGCACTACACCGGTAAGTTAAAAATGGTATATGATGTAGACGATGATAGCCGCCTTTTGCTTCAATATGCTATACAAAACAACCGTAGGCAAGAGTATGATAGAGACAAACCGTTAAATGACAGCCTTGCAGCCCTTAATAACCCCGAATTTTTGTTCGACCTTACCACACAAACTGTTGATGCTGTTTATGAGTTTAACAGCAAAGGCGTAGAAATTAGCGGAGGCCTAAGTGGCATGTATCAAAGCAACTATTGGCAGGGGCGCTACTTTATACCAAATTTTAACGCCCAAAACCTTGGTGTTTTTGCTATTGGTGAGTATACCTTTAAAAAAGTTAAACTGGAAGCAGGCATTCGGTACGATGTCCGTTTTTTAGAAATATCAAGGCTTATAAAAGGCAAGGTTATCTCTCCGGCCTACCGCTACCAAAACCCATCGGCCAATATTGGTGCAACTTTTACAGATGTTGTGCCGGGGCTAAATATAGGCCTTAATGCGGGCCTTGCATGGCGCCCGCCAACCGTTAGCGAGTTGTATAGCAATGGCCTGCACCACGGGGCGGCGGCTTTTGAAATTGGTGATACCTCTTTTACTGCCGAAAAGGCCTATACCGGTAGCGCTGTTGTCAACTATCAGGCTGAAGGAATTGAGTTTAGAGTAATGGGCAACTACAGTTACTTTGACAGCTACATAAACCTTGAGCCTGTTTTACCACCCACACTTACCATTGCAGGCGCGTTCCCTACGTTTAAATACAGGCAGGGGGCAGCATCGTTTACCAGTATTAATTTTTCACTATCTGTTAATGCTACTAAGCAACTAAGCCTGTTTACCCGCAACGCGCTTATCTGGGCCTATAACCATACTACCCGCCAATACCTTATCGGAGGCCCTGCTCATCGTTTTCAACTAGGGGCACGCTACAGCTTTGCAGATAAAAAATGGTTTGAAAAACCTTACATAGAATTAGTAGGTGCCCATACCCTAAGGCAATATCTGGTTGATGAAAATGCCGATTATACAGCACCGCCTGCCAGCTATACTCTATTAAATGTAGAGTTTGGTTTCACCGCGCACATCCGCAATTCGCATATCGGAATAATACTTGCCGCCAGTAACCTGCTTAACACTAAATACCGCGATTATTTAGACCGTTTCCGCTATTATACCGATGCTATGGGGCGCAACGTGTCATTAAAAATTAATATTCCTTTTGGAGAAATAAAATAACAATTTTTTTAAAAAAAACACAACAACATGAAAACAACATTCAAAAAATTATTTCTGGGTTTTACAGCATTAGCATTAGTAACAGGTTTCAGCGCTTGTAAAGACGACAATCCGGCACCCGAAAATCCTGAAGAACTTATTACTACAATTAAACTCACTTTTACTGATAGTGCAAATACTGCCAACACGTTTACCGTAACCTTTGCCGACACTGACGGGCCAGGTGGCAATGCCCCAGCTACGTACGATAGTATTGCTTTGCAAACCAACAAAACCTACTTAGTTAGTGCACAATTGTTAAACGAAAGTGTAAACCCGGCCGAGGATATTACTTTAGAAGTAGAAGAAGAAAAAGACGACCATCTTTTTGGATACTCATCTACCGCTAACATTAATATAACCACAACAGATTTAGATAATAACAACCTGCCTTTAGGTATTCAAACAAAATGGAAAACCACAACAGCATCTGTAGGCAATACTACTGTGGTGCTTAAGCATCAGCCAGGCATAAAAACAGGCGATATTGCTTTAGGTGAAACTGATGTAGAAGTAGTGTTTTATACAGTAATACAATAAGGTCTTATCATACGTTTATTTACTAAGTTGAAGTCCGGAATCTCAGATTTCGGGCTTTTTTTTATATTGCAACTATATGGGAAAGGACAGTAAAGAAGCAAGCAAATACACTGCGGGCAAACGTAAGTATAACCGCCGCATAATAATTAGGCAATTTATTACCGATGTGTTATTACTTGTTTTGGGTGTTGCATCGGCTAGTTTTGGGTTGAAAAGCTTTTTATTGCCAAGTAATTTTATTGATGGTGGGGTAACAGGTATATCGCTATTGGTTGAACATAAAACGGGTATCTCATTATCTATATTGCTTATTCTGATTAACATTCCATTTGTTGTACTGGGATACTGGCAAATAGGGAGTAGATTTTTTATAAAAAGTATTATAGCAATTGCAGGCTTGGCTATTGTTGTGCATGTAATTCCATACCCAATAATTACAGAAGATAAATTGCTGGTATCTGTTTTTGGAGGTTTCTTTCTTGGAGCAGGTATTGGCTTGGCTATGCGTGCAGGTGCAGTGCTGGATGGCACAGAGGTAACGGCCATTTACCTGAGTAAGAAACTTGGACTTAGTATTGGCGATATTATTTTGCTGTTTAACATAGCAATATTCTCAGTAGCAGCTTATTTAATTGGGCGAGAAGAAGCTCTGTATTCAATACTTACTTACATGGCCGCCTCTAAAACAATTACGTTGATTATTGAAGGTATTGAAGAGTATACAGGTGTAACAATTATTTCGCACAAGCACGATGAAATAAGGAATATGATTATTGATAAACTGGGCCGCGGTGTTACGGTGTACCAGGGTAAGGGTGGTTATGGTAAAATAGACCATGAACGCCGCGATATTGAAATTATTTATGCCGTAGTAACCCGCTTAGAAACATCGCGCTTAAACACCGAGATAGAAAAGATTGACCCATCAGCATTTGTTATTACCAACAGCATAAAAGATACCAAAGGCGGAATGATTAAAAAGCGGCCATTTTCTCACTAAAAACAGGGGTAAAAGAGGTTTTTGAGAAGGAGATTTATTGTAACCCTCCTTACTAAACTCTCCTCACCCCCCTAAATAGTATATTTGCTGCATGGATACTACCATGGATGTTGCTACAAAGCAAAAATTTCTCGATTACTTGTATCAGTATATCAGCCCGCATAAACTGGCAAGGTATGATGAGGTTATAAATAATCGTACCCGCCATTTAACACTGGTTATGGAAGATATTTACCAAACCCAGAATGCCAGCGCGGTTTTACGCTCTGCCGATTGTTTTGGGCTCCAGGATGTGCATGTTATTGAAATTCGGAATAAGTACAGCGTAAACAAGGATGTAGCCCGTGGCGCACCTAAATGGATTACCCAGCATAAATACATTAATGGGCAAGACAACACTGCCGATTGCTACAAAGCACTGAAAGACCAAGGTTACCGCATAGTGGCAACATCTCCCCATGCTAAGGCGCACACCATTTATAGTTTGCCTATAGAGCAAAAAACCGCCTTAGTATTTGGCACAGAAAAATTTGGCCTAAGTAAATATGCTTTTGATAATGCTGATGATTATGTGGCCATACCTATTTATGGCTTTACCGAGAGTTTTAATATATCGGTAACCGCCGCACTATTTATGCAGCATTTAATTCATAAAATACGCAATTCTGAGATAGACTGGAAGTTAAGGGAAGAAGAAAAGCTGGATATACTCCTTAAATGGGCATGGAACAGCGTTCATAAACCTTATTTATTAGAAAAACATTTTAAATCTTCGTTATTAATTAGTTAATTTTTAGATTTGTTCTTATTGTCAAACTTTAAATCGTATTAAAAAACAACACTACTATGGGTAAAGGCGACAAAAAATCTAAACGAGGTAAAATTATAATGGGCTCTTACGGCATTAGCCGTAAACGTAAAAAAAGCTCGGGTTTCGCTGCAACACCTGCCAAAGCGGCTAACGTTGCTCCAGAAGAAAAAGCTGAAAAACCGGTTAAAAAAGCGGCTCCTAAAGCTGCTTCAGAAAAACCTGCAGCCGAAAAGAAACCAGCGGCTAAAAAAGCGGCTAAGCCCAATAGCGAGTAAGTCAACCCGCTAAAAAGCTAAAAACTAAAATCCCCGCTAACTGTAAGTTAGCGGGGATTTTTATTGGGGGCTACTACTGTTTATTTAACAGGCTGGCCATTGGTATCTAGTTCTACAACCTCATAACCCAATTTGGTAAGGGGGTCATAAACTTTGCTCTTATCGCCTACTACAACAATAACCATTTTGTCGTAAGGAAGGTATTTTTTAGCAAGGGCATCAATATCAGCTTTTGTAATGTTTTGCAAAATTTTGTTTTGCTCGTCTACATATTTAGTATCCAGGTTATACTCAAGCATACGGGCTAAAAAGCCTGCTTTTTGGTCTGGGGTTTCATATTTCAAAGCATCAGCCTGGCCCATAGAGCTTTTGGTAAAGGTTAACTCTTCAGGGGTAATACCTTTATCAGCAAACAGGGTAATCTCTTTCATAAACTCAACAACAGAACTGTCTGTAGCATTGCCTTTAACACCTGCTGATGCAGTAAATGGGCCTGTGTAGCGAGATCCGCGGTAACCTGTTCGCGCACCATATGTCCAGCCTTTATCTTCGCGTAGGTTTAGGTTGATACGGCTGTTAAAAGCCCCCCCTAAGGTAAAGTTAACAATACCTGCTCTGTAGTAATCGCCGGTTGCATCGTAAGGCAAAGCAATGTAGCCTATACGTATTTCAGATTGTGGTGCTTTATCTTTGTTTACAAAGTAAATTTTAGTTTTAGCAATAGCCGGGGTAGCTTTAGCTTCGGGCAGTTTAATACCGGTTTTTTTCCAGTTGTTTAAAAATGCTGTTTTCTTAGCAAGATCTTCTTTGCTAATGTTACCTACTACAACCATTTGTGCCAGGTCTGGCGCAAAATATTTAGCGTAGTAGTTTTTAACATCATCAATAGTAATCTTGTCTACAGTGCTTTCAGTACCAATAATTGGAAGGCCAAAAGCGTTGTTGTTCCCATATATCAATGCAGAGTAAACATTGTTTGCAATGGTTGATGCTGATGTTGCCTGGTTAGCAATATATTCCAATTGCTGGTTTTTAATACGGCTAAAGTCGGCAGTATCAAACTTAGGGCGGAACAATTTTTCTTCTACCAATTTCAGCGTAGCATCAAGGTTTTTAGTTAATGATGATACTGTAATAGAGATATTTTCTGGCCCTGCGCTAATATCAATAGAGCTACCTAGTTTTTCTATCTCTTCTGATATGCTTTCTGATGTGTAGTTTTGGGTTGACTCATTCAACATATCAGCCATAAGGGTAGCCAAGCCTGCCTTATCCATACCTTCTGATATTTGTCCGGCTTTTACATTTATTTGCATTGTAACCATTGGTAAGTCATCACTTTGGGTACCAATAAGTTTAAGGCCATTTGCAAGCGTATTTTTGTAAATAGACGGAACTTTGACTACAGGGTTAGCACCTGCAGCAGGTTCTATCTTTCGGTCAAAATTATCTTTTGCCTTTACATAGGTTAAGCCAGCATACTGTGATAAATCTGGTTTAAAATCAGCAGGGGTAACCGGAGGGGTAAAGTTGTCATCGGCTGCTTTTAATTCAGGCTTGCCTTTTGGGTAAACACTTAAAATAACAGCGTGTTGACCTTTAATATATTTATTATACACTCGCATTACATCTTCTTTAGTAACCTTCATGTAAGCATCCAGTTGTTTCTGGGTATAATCAGGGTTGCCGGTAAACGTTTGGTAGCTGGCTAGCATAGAGCCTTTACCTGAAACGCTGGCTAAAG
>CAMBQF010000103.1 GCA_945869825.1 Chitinophaga pinensis
AAACCCAGTTAGCCGATAGTCTATCGCTATTGAACACCTACAAGGATTTGCTACACTTAAGGGATACTACAATAGCCTTGCAAAGCGGCGCCATTATTACTAATCCAGAGCTTAATACCAAACGGGTACTTGCTTATACCCGGTACACCAAAAACTCGGGGGTATATACGGTTCTTATTAACTTTTCTAACAAAACGCAAACCATACCGATACCTTGCAACACTTGGTATACTAAGGTTTATGGGCTAAATACGAATGACGGAATTGGCAAACGTTTTATTAAGCTAAGCCCTTACGGAGGAATGGTTTTAAAACAAAAATCCCCGTAAATCGTAAGATTTACAGGGGTTTTGCGGACTGGACGGGACTCGAACCCGCGACCTCCGCCGTGACAGGGCGGCATTCTAACCAGCTGAACTACCAATCCGTCTTAACACATTGCTGTGTCAATAGGGGTGCAAAAGTAAAACTTCTTTTTAAATCTGCAATAAAAATTTAAAACATTTTTTCTCTTTTTAATAAATAAGGCATCAAAACCTGCCTAAAACCCTCGTTAATGTCGGCTTCCACGTAGTCAATCTTGTATTGCCCACAACGCAGCTTAAGCTCGCCTTTAAACTCAGCCATGCGACCTTTATATTGGGCTTTCACCTCGGCTGGCAGCACCTTTAGCTGTTCGCCCGTTTCCAGGTCAATAAACTTATAAGGGCGGTTTTCGTACTCAAAATCCAGCTCGCGGCGCTTATCTGTTACGTGGAACAGCACCACCTCGTGCTTATTATGCTTTAAATGCAGCAGGGCGTTAAATACCTCATCGGCATTGGCACTATCCAGCATGTCAGAGAATATAACCACCAACGACCGTTTATGGATATTCTCAGCCACCTCGTGAAGGGCTGCTGCCGCCGATGTTGTTTTCAAATCTCCTGCAGGCGGGGTTTGCAACAGCTTCTCCATCTCGGCATACAGCATACTATGGTGTACCGCACTCGACTTTGCCTGTGCATGGAACGCCACATCGCTGGTAAACACGCTAAGGCCAACCGCATCGCGCTGGCGTTTTAGCAGTTGGGTAATAGCCGCCGCCGCGTATACCGAAAAGGTAATCTTATTATCAGGCATCCCCTTTTGCCCCTTCTCTGGCATGGGAAAGTACATCGAGCTCGACCCGTCAATCACCAGCTGGCAACGCAGGTTAGTCTCCTCTTCGTATCGCTTAACAAACAGCTTGTCGGTACGCCCAAAAAGCTTCCAGTCTATATGGCGGGTACTCTCGCCACTGTTATATATGCGGTGCTCGGCAAACTCTACCGAGAAACCATGAAAAGGACTTTTATGCAACCCGGTAATAAAACCCTCTACCACCTGGCGGGCAATAAACTCAAGGCTTCCAAACTGCCTTAACTCATCTAATTTTAATTCGGCCATGGCTATTCCAACGCTGCTTTAGGGTAAATGTTACTTACTATGGCAAACTTAATGCTTTAGGGCATAGGTTATAGGGTATAGGGGCACAGAAATTTAACAACCTACCCAAACCCCGCACAGTTGTAGCAAATTTTAACGTTTTTGCACAAGCAATATCTCCTCTCGAAAGGATTACCTCGGCTATGCCGAGGGGAGGTGTGTTATTTCCATTTCTCATCTTTCATTCTTCGTTTTTTATCAGGCCAAAGGCCGCACAGTTGTAGTAAAATTTAACGTTTTTGCAAAGCATTTTTAAAGCCCCTCTCCCTTGAGGGAGGGGTTAGGAAGGGGTGCACCGAAACCCCTTGTGGCTGTAAATAAAAGAAGCTGTTTTGTAATCATAAAAATGGCAGCTTAGTTTGGTTAATTCTAAAAACACAAAGGTACGATACCAACAGGGGGTATGTCAAGAAGAAACTATGTATATTTATTGCCATAAAGAGCATCTACTAAAGAAATATATCTAAGCCAAATGATACAGGTAACATGTGCCATTATTCTAAAAGACGGGAAAATTCTAGTCACACAAAGGAGTGAATCAATGAAACTGCCATTAAAATGGGAATTCCCAGGCGGAAAATTAGAGGAAGGCGAGAATGAAGTTGATTGTATAATCAGAGAAATTAAAGAGGAACTAAACATTGACATTAGAATTACTAAACCTCTTACACCCCAAGCACATGATTATGGCACCTTCAAAATAAATTTAATCCCTTTCTTAGCTGAGTATGTGTCTGGTGAGATTATTTTAGCTGAACACCAAACCTATAAAATGGTAGAAAAAAGCAACTTAAAAGAATTAGATTGGGCTGAGGCAGATATTGAAATCGTTAACGAAGTAGTAAACAGTAAAATATGAACGAAGGAATCTACGAAGAATTAGTAACCGAATTAGTTAAAAGGAAACTAAATGAAATTGACAAAGACACATTTTATATTAAAGAAACCGCTGTAGATAAAGCAGAGGCTTCAAGTATATTTTCAAATCATTTAGCAAAAGTATTCAAGTATGCATTTTCGATTATTAAATCAGAAAACATAATTGATACTCAAATTGAAATTGCCAACAAAATAATACGATTCTTAAAGGATGAATTAAAAGAAGAGGAATTTAATGATGATTTAATTGAAGTAGAAGGCAAAATCCTAAAGGCAATATTTACAAAAGTTGATGCACATTACTCTAATATAGATTTACACCTAAAAGAAATAACACCATATACAAGGCTAACACAAAGCGAGCTATTTACCGGCGGCAATAGCGAACTTCAATTAGAAAGTGAATTAAGAAAAGAGATATTATCTTCTGACAGAATTGATCTATTAGTCTCTTTTATTAAATGGAAAGGAATTATTATTCTTGCTAGAGAATTAAGAGAATTTACAAAAAGAGGAGGCAAACTAAGAGTAATTACGACCACATATATGGGGGCGTCAGATTACAAAGCGATACAGTTACTATCAGAACTGGAAAATACCGAGGTAAAAATATCATACAATACAGGAAATGAACGTTTACACGCAAAAGCATATTTATTCTATCGAAATTCCGGATTCCACACCGGTTATATTGGGTCTTCTAATTTTTCAAGATCTGCACTCACTGATGGCTTAGAATGGAACTTAAAAATTACCACAAAAGAAGTGAGTCATATTATTGATAAATTTCAAAATACTTTCGACGCATATTGGCAAAGCAATGATTTTGAATTATTCTCTGATGCAATTCATGCAGAAAAATTAACTACCGCCTTAAAGCAAGGTAAATCATCTAAAGACTACACTGGCATTACAACTTATTTTGATGTAAAACCTTACCCTTATCAAAGTGAGATTTTAGAGAAACTCGAAGTTGAAAGAACTGTACATAATAGAACAAGGAATTTATTAGTTGCAGCAACAGGAACAGGTAAAACCATAATTTCCGCATTCGATTACAAAAACTTTAAAACAAAGAACAAAACAGCAAAACTTTTATTTGTTGCTCACAGGAAAGAAATTTTAACCCAAGCTAGATCAACGTTTCAAGGGATATTGAAAGACAATAATTTCGGGGAATTATGGGTTGACGGTATTGTGCCTACAAATTATGAATATGTTTTTGCATCTGTACAATCACTAAACAATCAAATAGGGCAACTCAAACTAAGTCCTGAATATTACGATTTTATTATAATTGACGAAGTCCATCATATTTCCGCATCAAGCTACAGACCTATTATCAATTATTTTACACCTCAAATATTACTTGGATTAACAGCTACGCCAGAGAGAATGGATGGCGAAGATATATTAGAAGATTTTTGCAGAAAAATAGCGGCTGAAATACGATTACCAGAGGCATTAAACAGAAAACTCCTGAGTCCTTTTCAGTATTTTGGTGTATCAGACAGTGTCGACTTATCTAATGTAAATTGGGAGAGGGGCAGATACATTGCAAGTGAAATTACTAGTTTATATACTGCAAATGACAGAAGAGTTGGTGAGATCATCTCCAACCTAAACAAATACACTAAAGATATAAATGACAATAGGGCAATAGGATTTTGCGCTACAATGGAGCACGCAAAGTTTATGGCTGAAAAATTTACTCTTGCGGGCTTAAAAAGCGACTACTTAACAAGTAATAACAACCAAAACAGAGATTTTGTAAGAAATAAACTAATTAAAAAAGAAATAAATTATCTGTTCGTTGTAGATATATTTAACGAGGGTGTTGATATTCCAGAAATAGATACTGTTCTATTTTTAAGGCCAACAGAAAGCTTAACGGTTTTCCTACAACAACTAGGCAGAGGACTAAGGCTAGCTGAAGGAAAAGACTGCTTAACAGTTCTAGATTTTGTAGGAAATGCCAGACCCGAGTATAATTTTGAAAACAAATTCAGAGCACTAATCGGAAAGACTACAACAACAGTTCAAAAGGAACTTGAAGATAATTTTCCTCATTTACCTTTAGGTTGTTCAATAATATTAGAGCAAAAAGTAAAAGAAGTAATTCTAAACAATATTATTTCTGCAACATCGCTAAATAAGAATCAACTAATTGCCAAGATTAGAAATTTTGAGCATCAAACAACGTTGGAATTAACTCTTAAAAATTTCACCGAATTTAATAATATTTCAATACAAGCAATTTATAAAAGAGGAAGTTGGAAAAGACTTTGTGAGTTAGCAGGGAAAACAGACCATTTTGAAGCAAAATTTGAGAATCAAATCGTATCAGCAATTTCTAAAAAATGGCTTTCAACTTCCTCTTCTAGCTACTTTAGTTTCATATTAAAAATTGCAAGGCAAAAATTCAATGTTGATATAAGTAGTTTAAGTGATATCGAAAAAACAATGTTGCTTATGCTCCATTATGATGTTTGGCAAAGCGAAGGAGGTTTTATATCTCTTGAAGAAAGTATAAAATCAATTGGCTTCAGTGATGTGTTAATCAATGAAATAATAGAGGTTTTAGAAATTTTAATAGACAAAGTTGATTTTAAAGAAATTGACATTTCCTTACCATATGACCAACCTCTAAAATTACATGCCAGATATACAAGAGATCAAATATTAGCCGCTTTCAGAATGAGCACATTCACTAAAAAATCGTCGAACAGAGAGGGAGTAGCTGAAAATAAAGACCTAAACACTGAATTACTATTTATTGATCTTATTAAATCGGAAGAAGATTTTTCCCCAACAACAATGTATAATGACTATGCTGTAAATGAATTATTATTTCATTGGCAAAGTCAAAATTCAGCTAGGCCAGACGTAGGGAAAGGACTTTCATACATTCAACACAAAGAAAACAACAAACAAATACTACTCTTTGTCAGAGAAAAAGCCAACAATGAATATGGCAGCACATTAGGTTATGTTTTTGTTGGAAAAGGAAACCTAAAAGATTATTCTGGTTCTAAGCCAATGAATATCAATTGGGAACTAAGTGAACCCATGCCCCATTATTTATGGAAAGAATCGGCAAAGTTGGCAATAGGATAACTACAAACTCTTTAATACCACCTTCGCCAATTCTTTATCACTTAAGTAAATCTCATTTTCTGCCACAAAGAAGAAGATAGTTTCATCTATTACCTCTGCTTCTTTTGATGGGTAGCCTGTTTCATTATTAAATAGCAAATCCCCTAAGGAAGTGGTTGAAACGGTAACTAAACCCCAATCATGCAAGTCTAATTCTCGCGTTTCGAATTTTCGGTTTTGGTAAGTAATCATATTTCAAATTTAAAAAATCTTTAAAACCATAACTATAAACAACCTGCTCAAAATCATTTTTTGTTTATTGATTTGTGTACTATCTTTGCCCTGTGTTAAGAATCGCATCTATAGTGTTGTTATGTGCCGTGCTGCAAACCGTAGTAGGCAAAACAGCCGTATGGGTATGGTTTAAAGCCAACGAGGCCTACATAGCACAAACCCTGTGCGAGAACAAGGCCAAGCCCGCTAAAAAGTGTAACGGTAAATGCCAGCTTGCCAAAGAGCTTAAAAAAGCCGATGGCGAATCTGCTACCAAGCAAGCCCCTACCCTACCCGCGGGTTTAAAAGAAATTAAAGAGGCCCAGCCAGAAACCACCAGCGGCATTAGCTTTTCTGCTGATGTAAATGCCGCATCAACCCACCATTCATTCGTGTACAAACAGGCCCTTTCTGCCGATTGCGGAAGCACCCTGCTACGTCCTCCAATTGCTTAATCCGCATAGTATTTCTTAGGATTAATCAATTTTAATTTTCAATGAATAAATTTTTATTGGCTGTTATATGCCTTATAGGCATGTATAGCAACGCGGCAGCCTGCGATGCCTGCGGCTGCTCGTCGGGCGGAAGCTACCTGGGCACCATGCCACAGCTGCAACGGTCGTTTATTGGCCTGCGCTACAGTTGGCGCAGCTTTACGGTAACACCATTGCAAGGTGCCGAAGGGCGCATTTACGAAAACTACCACAGCTCCGACCTTTGGGCACGGTACTTTCCGCACAAGCGCGTGCAGGTGTTTGCCTTTGTTCCGTATAGCTACTATAGCCGCAAAACCGACACTAAAACCATTACCACCCAAGGCCTTGGCGACATTAGCCTGATGGCCGGCTACATGGTATTTAACAACGGCGACAGCATTGGCAAGCTATGGAAACATACCCTTAGCGTAAACGGCGGCATAAAGCTGCCTACGGGCCAATATAATATCCGGGCCGAAGGGTTGCGCCTAAACCCCGCCATGCAGCCCGGCACCGGTAGTGTAGATTATTTGGCCAACATTTTTTACAGCATACGCTATAAAAAGGTGGGCTTTACTGCTGATGCCAACGCCCGCTTTTGCTCTGCCAACAAAAACAGCTACCAGCTGGGCAACCGCTACGGGGCATCGGCCAGGGTGTTTGTATGGCAAAAAATGGGCTTTAGTTCATCAATATTACCAATGGCCGGTGTTACCTTTGATTATGCCCGCCGCGACCGCGACTTTGGCACCCGTGTTGCCGAGAGTGGTGGCAGTGCCGTTTTTGCCACGCTGGGTGTAGAGTATTACTACCGCAGCTTTGGCATAGGCGCTAATTACCAGTTACCCGTTACTGCATGGTTTGCGCAGGGCACAACCAAACCTACCGCAAGGGTAGGCGCGCAGGTTATGTTTACTTTTTAACTAATTATAAAATAAAAATTCTAACTCTTAAAATCAATCAAAATGAAAAAGTTAAGTTTTGTATTATTTCTTGCTGCTATGGTAGCACTATCTGCCTGTAAAAAAGATGACGAAAACAACGACATGGACGGCACAGGCCAGTTTAAAATTGAATTAGAGCACACCTTTGGTGCTAATGCATTTGAACTAAACAGCGCCAACTTTTACACTACTGGAAGTGGCGAAACAGTTAAATTTAGTATGCTTAAATACTATGTAAGCAATATTGTACTTACCAAAAGCGATGGTACTACATGGGTGCAACCAGATAGCTACTATTTAGTAGATGCAGAAAACCCCGCATCAACTATACTAACTATTGGCAATGTACCTGCCGGCGATTATACTTCAATGTCGTTTGTACTTGGTGTAGATAGCACACGCAACGTTTCAGGAGCCCAAACAGGTGCCTTAAGTACTGCCAATGGCATGTTCTGGAGCTGGAATAGTGGCTACATCTTCTTTAAAGCCGAAGGTGAGTGTCCACAATCTGGTACAGGTAACTTTACCTATCATATAGGTGGTTTTAGCGGTGCTAACAATGCATTGCGCACTATCAATATTGACTTTACAGGCGCTAAGGCTGAAGTAAGAAAAGATGCCGCATCGCAGGCTCATATTGCTGTTGATGTAGCACAGGCTTTTGATGCAAACCCTGCTTTGGTTATTGCCAATACTAATATGATACACATGCCAGGTGCAGGGGCGGCACAAATGAGCAGCCGTTACCAAAACATGTTTGAGTTTGAACACATACACAACTAATAGTACACCCATGTTCCGCAGTGTTTTAGCGGTATTAATTGTTGTATTTTTTATTGCTTGCGAGAAAGAAAGTGCGGGGCCTCAATATAATTTTGAGGTTCCCGCATACTTTCCTGTAAAGTACTACAACGCACCTTTTAATGCCAAACAATTTGAGTTGGGCCGTAAATTATTTTACGACCCTATCCTATCAGAAAACAATACCATATCGTGCGGAAGCTGCCATCAGCAATCTGGCGCTTTTGCCCATATTGACCATAGAGTAAGCCACGGTATAAATGGGCTTGTAGGCACGCGCAACGCGCCTCCTATGTTTAACTTGGCATGGATGCCTGCATTTATGTGGGATGGTGGCATTAACCATATTGAAACAATGCCGCTGGCTCCAATTACCAACCCGGTAGAAATGGATTTGCCAATGGCTACGGCTATTGCTCGCCTTAACGCCTCGGCAGAATATAAGGCTTTAGTTAAAGACGCCTTTGGCGCTAACACGATTACCGATTACCATTTGTTTAAAGCTTTTGCCATGTTTATGGCAAACATAGTATCGGGCAACTCTCGGTACGACCAATACATGCAGGGAAAAACCACTGCCTTAACACCCGATGAAATAGCAGGCAAAAACCTGTTTATGGACAAATGCGCCACCTGCCATAGGCCACCCCTGTTTACCGATTTTAGCTACCGCAACAATGGGCTTGACAGTATTTTTACCGATGATACCGGCCGCAACCACATTACCCAGCTGCAAGAGGATATGGGCAAGTTTAAAGTACCCACATTGCGCAACGTGGCACTATCTTACCCCTATATGCACAACGGGCGTACAGAAACTTTGGAAGATGTGCTTGACCATTACAGCAATGGCATTAAACAATCGCCAACGTTAGACCCTGCTTTACAAAACGGCATAGCGTTATCGCCAATAGAAAAAGCCAATATACTAGCCTTTTTAAATGCCCTTACCGATGATGATTTTGTAAACAACCCTGCCTATGCTGAGCCTTAGAGTTAAGCACTAAACCTCTTTTATAAAAAGCTTTGGGTGTACATCGAGTATGCTTTTTATTTTACTCAATACTACTGTAAGATATTCCGCACTTAATGAGCCTATTTTGTTCGCTATAATATCATTATCAATGGTGACAATCCTGTGGCACCTAACATAGCTTTGCTTTGGCAATTCAATATCAATATCATTAGGCCCAATAGGTATGTTAACACCATCCATTTTATTTTGACTGGTGACCATAACTATTACTACATCTCCGGTGTTATCAATAGAGTTGTTACTTACAATTATTGCTGGTCGCAATTTGGCTGAACTTAAATCTGTGAAAGGAAAAGGAACAGAAACAATATCTCCTTGAATGTACATTGTTACTTTTTAGCTTTTAAAAATTCATCCCAATGTTCATCTTCACTACTATCCCAATCTTTAGAAAACGAAGTTTCAGCAATTGCCATAGCTATCTGTTTATCTGCAACTTCAGTATCATCATTAATTACTTGAATTTGCAAACCTAACTCCTTGGCTAGTTTTTCAAACAAATCAGCCTGATTGTCTTTATCCGTTTTAATTATCAATGTTTGCATACCTAAATATACGGATTTTTAGCAAAATCGTTACAACAACTCGTTAGCCAAATTAGCCAGTTCAGAGCGCTCGCCTTTTTCAAGGGCAATGTGTGCATATAGCTTTTGGCCTTTTAGTTTATCTATCAGGTACGATAACCCGTTCGATTGAGCATCAAGATACGGTGTATCAATCTGATAAATATCACCAGTAAAGATAATCTTGGTACCCTCGCCTGCGCGGGTAATAATGGTCTTCACCTCATGCGGAGTTAAGTTCTGCGCCTCGTCAACAATAAAGAAAATGTTTGACAGGCTGCGCCCGCGTATGTAGGCCAATGGCTGCACCACCAGCTTTTCCTGGTCTACCATGTCCTGTATCTTTTTATGCTCGCGGCTGCCTTCTTCCCACTGGCCCTGTATCATCTTCAGGTTATCCCAAAGCGGTTCCATGTATGGGTTTAGCTTAGACTTAACATCGCCCGGCAGGTAACCAATATCTTTATTGCTTAGCGGCACTATGGGGCGTGCCAAAAATATCTGCCTGTAATCGCGCTTTTGGTTAAGCGCCCCGGCCAGGGCCAGCAGCGTTTTACCCGTACCTGCCACCCCTTGTATGGTTACCAGTTTTACGTTAGGGTTTTCCAGTGCGTGCAGGGCAAAAACCTGTTCCGCGTTGCGGGGTTTTATGCCGAATGCAAGGTTCTTCTCTACCCTTTCTATCTTTTGTGTTTCGGGGTTATAAAACGCCAGCACCGACGATTTACCATTCTTCAATACAAAGTACTGGTTATCGGCAGGTGGGGTCTTTTTAAATGCAGGTATACGCTTTACGTCAATCTCACTGGCACGGTATAGTTCGTCTATTATTGCGCTGTCAAGGTCGGCAATGGTTTCGCGCCCCTTATACAGGTCGTCTATATGCCTTATTTTTCCCGTCTCAAAATCTTCAGCAGTAAGGTTAAGCGCCTTTGCTTTTAAACGCAGGTTTATATCCTTGCTCACCAGCACCACAGGGCGGCCGGGGTTTTCTTCAACAGCACCAAGCGCGGCGTTAAGTATTCGGTGGTCGGCCTTGGCCTCGCCAAACACCTTATTGGCATCTACATTTTTGGTGCGCTCGTTCATCCACACCTTAATCTTCCCTTTACCTTTACCTACCAGTGGTATCCAGTCGTTTAGGGTGTAGTTGCCCGATAGGTCGTCTAATAACCTGATAAACTCACGCGCCTGGAAGTTTTTGGTATCGTTGCCTTTTTTAAAGTTGTCCAACTCTTCCAGCACCGTTATGGGAATTATTACATCGTGCTCGCCAAAATTATTTATCGCGTTAAAATCGTATAGAATAACAGAAGTATC
>CAMBQF010000104.1 GCA_945869825.1 Chitinophaga pinensis
CCGTTAGCAATGCCACCGGCGGCTATTACAGGTATTTTTACCGCATCGGCTACCATGGGTATTAAAACCAACGTAGTCGTTTCCTCACGCCCGTTGTGCCCACCGGCTTCAAAACCTTCGGCTACAATGGCATCGCAGCCTGCATCTTCAGCCTTTTTGGCAAAGGTGGTCGATGCTGTAACATGCACCACTTTAATGCCGTTATCTTTCAATTTTTTAGTCCACGTTTTAGGGTTGCCCGCCGATGTAAACACCACCTTTACGCCCTCCTCTAAAATAATATCCATGTGTTCCTCAATGCTGGGGTATAGCAAAGGCACATTCACACCAAAGGGTTTGTTGGTAGCTGCCTTGCATTTTTGGATGTGCTCGCGCAATACATCGGGGTACATGCTGCCGGAGCCTATTAAACCCAGCCCACCGGCATTACTAACGGCCGAGGCTAAACGCCAGCCGCTGCACCATATCATACCGGCTTGTATAATGGGGTAATCTATATTAAAAAGTTCGCTAACGCGGGTTTTATAGGGTGGTTGCATTGTTAATCCTGCTTGTTTTGCTTTATCATTTTATACACAAAATATATAAGTATAGCACCTACAATAATTGCAATTGCTACACCACTCCAGCCTATTCCCCAAAAAGGGACATCTGTTACTGCTTGGGGAGTCATATCTGAATTTTTCATTGTAGCACAAAGTAAAGGCTTTTTTGTATTTTTAAATTCATACCTATTTGATATTGGTTAAAAACTTGCTACTTATCAACTCTAAACAAGTGTTGTGTATTTATTAGTAATTTTACAGCCTATGAAACGCGACAACAAAATTTTCAAGCTGATTGAAAAAGAAAACCACCGCCAAACTTACGGTATTGAGTTAATTGCAAGTGAAAACTACGTGAGCAACCAGGTAATGGAAGCTATGGGTAGTGTACTAACCAATAAATATGCCGAGGGCCTGCCCGGTAAGCGCTACTATGGCGGCTGCGAGGTGGTTGACGAAGTAGAGCAACTGGCTATTGACCGCGCTAAAGAACTTTTTAATGCCGAGTGGGTAAACGTGCAGCCGCATAGCGGCGCACAGGCCAACGCGGCGGTTATGCTGGGCGTTATAAACCCGGGCGATAAAATTTTGGGCTTCGACCTGTCGCATGGCGGGCACTTAACCCATGGGTCGCCGGTAAACTTTTCGGGCAAACTATATGTACCGTCGTTTTACGGTGTAGAGCGCGAAACAGGCCTTATTGACTGGAACAAAGTAGAGGCCATTGCAAAGAAAGAAAAGCCGAAGTTGATTATCTGCGGTGCATCGTCATACTCTCGCGATTGGGATTATGTAAAGCTTCGCCAGGTAGCTGATAGTGTTGGCGCGTTGTTGCTGGCCGATATATCGCACCCATCAGGCCTTATAGCCCGTGGCTTACTAAACGACCCCCTACCCCATTGCCATATAGTAACTACTACTACCCACAAAACCCTGCGTGGGCCACGTGGCGGTATGATTATGATGGGCAAAGACTTTGAAAACCCATGGGGATTGAAAACGCCTAAAGGCGAGGTGAAGATGATGTCGTCTGTGTTAGACGGCGCTGTGTTCCCCGGCACGCAAGGCGGCCCGCTTGAGCACGTAATTGCTGCCAAAGCCGTTGCCTATGGCGAGGCGTTGAGCGATAGCTACATGAAATACATTGTGCAGGTGGCTAAAAACGCTACCGTAATGGCTAAGGAATTTGTAGACCGTGGATATAACATCATATCGGGCGGAACAGACAACCACCTGATGCTTATTGACCTGCGCGGCAAAAACATTAGCGGCAAGCAGGCTGAAGCAGCCCTTGGCAAAGCTGATATTACGGTAAACAAGAACATGGTTCCATTTGATGATAAGTCGCCCTTTGTAACTTCGGGTATGCGTGTGGGCACATCGGCCATTACCAGCCGTGGCTTGAAAGAGAAAGACATTCCGAAGATAGTAGACTATATAGACCAAGCTATTATTCACCACGAAGACCCACGCACCTTAGGCAAAATACGCAAAAAGGTAAACAGCATGATGGGTGATTACCCTTTGTTTGCGTACTAGAGGAGCGAGGAGTGTTTAGTGAGGAGTGCAAATAGAACTAATTGGACTTACTATGAAGAGGATAGCATTGATATTTTTGGCTGCACTGATACTATCATCGTGTGGTGATTATGGCAAGAAGCTGGAGTATGGTAAAGGTGAACTTTATTATACAGAAAAGGTTACCGAGCAGGAGGCTAAAAATATGGGCAAGTACTTAACCGATGTGGCCATGTTCCCCGAAAGGAAGAAAGTTAGCTACCTGCTGGATAAAGACGGCGAAACCTATATTTTTAAGCAGATAGTAGGTAAGGAAGATTATATTACCGACCAAAACTACCTGGAGGATAGCCAGATGATGGCGGGCTTTATGTCGCACGAATTGTTTAACGACAAACCTGTTGAGTTTTGGTTGTGCGATAAAACCTTTGAGCCCTTGAAAAAGCTTAGTTTTAAAGCATTGCCAGATTCTATTATTAAACAAGCCGACCAGGAAAAACTAGAGCGTAAGGATGCCCCTAACGGCGGCCCCAGCGACGAGGTAATACCAGTAGATACTACACAGGGAACCCCCGCTTAACATCTTAGCATTTGAAATCTGACAGATTAAATTGACAGTTTACCAGATTACAGAAGATACTATTTTGAGAACAAAAAAGCCCCGACGCAAACGCCGGGGCTTTTTATTGGAACAACGTTCCGAATTATTTTACAATAAGCTTTCCGGCATATAGCATAGTGCCATTGCCACTTACAAGGTTAAGCATATAAATGCCTGATGACTTGTTTATGCTTAATTGTTGTTGGTTTGAAGTAACGTTACCGCTTTCTACTAAACGACCTGTAGCATCGAACAAGCGGTAAGTAACACCTTTAGCAGTAGCAAAGCTTTCGTTAGTAATGTTAAGGGTAAACTCACCATCGGCAGATGGGTTAGGGAATACGCTAACACCTTTAGAGAAAGCATTTTCTTCAATATTGTCAGGTAAGCAAACGCTACCAGGCAATTGAAGGGTACACATGATACGAGGAGCAAGGTAGCCCTGAATAGTATCAATATAAGCAACCGCTTTAGCTTTGCTCATGTTAGGGTTAGTGGCTTTACCTGCAAGGTGAATGTTGGTACCGTTTAAGCTAGCACCCGTAAGAGCGTTAATTTGCTGGCAAACCAATACGGTAGTTGTAGAATCCCACCAATCCCAAGGACCAGCTTGTGGGTTTTGCAACGGAGCAACAAGGAAACGGTAATAACCTTCCCAACCTTCGTTGTGTAGGTTAGCCTGTTGGGTATAAACATCGTTAAAGCCAGCACCAACCCATTGTGCGTGGTTACCTAGCTGTACTTGTTTACGAACAACATCGCGGCTACCAGAAACAGGAACAACCTCGAAAGCCGGAGGGCCGGTACCCGGAACGGTAACAATGCCGTTAGTATCAGGAGCAAAAGGATCTGTCGCACTATGGAAAGCAGCAATTGGCACAGTACCCGCTGTTAACCAGCTAATATCGCCAAGTGCACCACCCATGTTTACAGCCATTTGCACGTCTGAACCGTAACCTGCGTAGTTTTCAAAAACTAAAGTATCTACACCACCAAAACCGTCATAGTCGCCAAAGATACTTTGTTGCACCATTGGAACAGGGTTGTTAGGGTCAGTGAAGTTGATGAATTTTTGGATTAAAATTTGGGCAGGATCATTTAAGCTAACATAAGCCATAGAAATGTACCCACCAGTGCCCTGGCCGCAAATAACAATCTTGTTTGTATCAACTTTCCAGGGGTTGCCAAGTTGGGCGGCAGAATATTTAAAGTAGCGCACACAAGCTTTAGCATCCTGCAAACCGCGGTAAACCGCACGGATAATTGACTCTTTACGTGCATCAGCTGTAGGAGCTAATGGGTTCCAACCTTTACGGTAAGAAACAGAAGCAGATGTGTAACCGCGTTTAGCGAATTTCTTACACATTTCTACAGATGCGCTGTCTTTACGGTCGCCCGTAGGACCACCGTTAAAGTACTTAGGCAGGAAGCTACCTGTTTCCAGGTAAACAACCAATGGACGAAGTGTAGCGGTATCACCAACAGGTTGGTAAATATCCATACTCATTTTCTTTAAAGCAGCCGCAGCTGTGGCAAAAGGTGGGTTTGGGAAATACTCATACGACCTTCCATAGGCGGTGTCTGGTGTAACCGTTACCTGCGGGTAAACCTCTGCAGCGTAGCGTTGGGCTTGCATGTTGCTGCCCCAAAGCATTAGCAACAAAGCTCCACAAATTTGTAATGTTCTTTTCATAGTTTTTTATCAGTTATATGTTACAATTATACTAAAAACTAATTACACAATACATTAAAGTGTAAAACTACACGTTTTTAAGGGTTTTTATAGTTTCTGTAAAAGCCAACTTAATATGCTCCACCAACTCGGTTAAATTTTCAGGAGGTTCGCCATGTTTACAGGGCTTTTCTATTTGCAGCAGGGCCGATGCCGTAGTACCCATACCCAGATTAGCAAAGCTTGATTTCATTTTATGGGCAATTTTACCCAGCTCTGGCCATTTTTGGTCGTTATAATTACCTATAAATACATCCATATCTACCGGCAGTGCAGTTTGATAAATGCCTACCAGTTGTTTAAGCGCGCGCTCATCGTTATTTATAAGCTTTTTCAAGTACTCTAAGTCAGGCTTTTCCATTTGCATCGTATTAATAACCTTTCCAACTACCAATACCTGTTCCTTTGGAGATTGTAATGTACTAAAATTATCTTTAGCCCCCGTAATTTCTGCTATGGCATTATATAAATCAGGCTGTTTAAAGGGCTTTGTAATAAATCTGTTAATGCCCAGTTGCAAAGCCCTCTCTCTTGTTTCGGGCATTACATCGGCTGTTAAAACCACTATGGGTGTAAGGCTTACCGGCTCCTGCATTTTATTACGTATATAGTCTGTAGCCTCAAAACCATCCATACGTGGCATTTGCAGATCCATCAGTATAAGGTTGTATTCGTTATCCTCTACCTTTTTTATAGCTTCCAGCCCGTCTTCGGCCATATCTACCTCTACATTCCATGTATCTAAAATCTGCCCTGCCAAAAAGCGGTTCATCTGGTTGTCTTCAACCACTAACACTTTCACACCTCTAAAATCGGGTATGTGGGTAAGTATCTGTGGGGATACATCGGTAGCATCAGCTGCTGTTATTTTATAGGGTATAATAGCAGTAAAAGTGCTGCCTATACCTGGTTTGCTTGTTACACTGATATTACCACCCTGCATTTCAACCAGGCGTTTGGTAATTGTTAGGCCTAACCCGGTACCCCCGTATTTTAGGTTAGAGTGTACCTGAGTAAAGCTGTCAAATACAGTATCTATTTTTTCTTTTGGTATACCAATGCCTGTGTCTGCCACTTCTAACGATAGGCTAACCCTTTCGGCGGCGCGGCTTATGGTGTTTATATTTACTACCACACTGCCAAAATTGGTAAACTTAATTGCATTGCTGGCCAGGTTGGTTAAAATCTGGCTAAGACGGACACGGTCGCCGGTAATTTTCAGTGGCACATCAGTTGCTATGTTGGCATTAAACTCAAGGCCCTTATTTCTGGCCGATGGTTGCAGAGAACGTACTAACTCGTTAACCAACTCATTTAAATCAAACGGAGCATCTTCAATAACCATTTTGCCCGCATCAATTTTCGAAAAATCGAGTATCTCATTTATAATCCTCAGTAGGTTTTCGGCCGAGTAACGTATAGCACTTAACTTCTCAAAATCGGGATTATCCGTATTTTTAGCCATCAGCAAATCAGTAAGCCCCATAATGGCATTCATAGGGGTGCGAATTTCGTGGCTCATGTTAGATAAAAACTCTGACTTTGCCCTGGAGGCGGTCTCAGCTGTTGCTTTAGCCTGAATAAGTTGATCTTCAGCCTTTTTTCGTATGGTAATATCCTGAGAGAAAACTGCTATACCCGTAATCTCACCCAATTGATTTTTAATAGGATTAAACGTGGTTTCGTAGTCTTTTTTAAACAACGTACCATCGCCAAACACCTCGTTAATTGTAAACTGTTCGCCACCCAGCGCACGTTTTAAATATTGGCGCACAACTGCTTTATTCTTCTTTATATAAGGCAGGTTCAGGTAGTTACCTCCGGGCTCAATCTCCATCTCGTAAGCATACTTAATAGCTCGCTTATGGGCCGAGTTGAAGGTAATATAGTTGAACCTTTTATCTAGTGCATAGATAATACTTTGCGAGCTTTCAAGTATAGCATTAAGCTTAGAGCTGTCTTCAAAATCAATGCTTTCGCTAATTGTTTTCCGCTCAGATATATCGCGAATAATAACTGTACTTACCGATGCGTCTTGTTTAATGATGCGTGCTTCGAAAAAACGTTGTTCGTTATCAAGTTTATGCTGGTACTCAAAAGTGTAAGTACCAACAAAATCAGTATCTAAAATGCGGTTTACAGCTTGCTTTGACAAGAAAGATGGTGGCTCTTTTTTAAGACTTTTTTGATTGAATGCCGCAGTACCCATATATTCCTCGGGAACATAGGGTGTATACATTCCGTTTGCATGCAGCCTGAACATTTGGCTGTTTAGTCCCTGCAATACCCTGTTTATATAGGCCAGCAAAGCGTGCAGGCGGTGTTCATAAATTACCCTTTTGCGGGTTGATGTTTTATAGCGCCCCGCGGGTAATAGTATACGCCTTAAGCTGCGGGGGTTTACCTCATCTATCTGCAAATAGTAAAAAAGCCCGCAATAAGCCAGTTTTCGCTCGGTTGCATCGTCCAGCTTATCGCAAATAGCAACCAGCGGAATGTCATTAATAATCTCGGCTACTCTTTTCAACCACTCCAGGTTTTCAGTATCTGCTGCAGACAGGTGCAGGAAAATAATATCAAGGTCTTGCCCTTCTATGGCCTCAATTAAATCATCAAGGCTTTTTAGCTTATATAGAATGGTTTGTAAGGAAGTTGCTTTAAGCGACTTACGAACATGCTCCAACATCTCCTCGTTATCAACAAAAAGGGCTATATCGTAGGGTTTCTCAAAAAATGACTTTTGTAAATTGCTCATAAACTCCTACAAAGTAACGGTAGATTATAAAGGTAACGATTGCTTTAATATAAATACATTAATAACAGAATGTTGAAAAACTGTTTTTGTAGGGCAAAAAAATCGTCTTAGTTTTATAGCCCTATAAATTACCAGGAAACCACATGAGGAAACTTATTACAACACTGACAATTTTCTTACTGGCATCTGTCATTACAGTTAACGCCCAACCCGGCGGTGCTGCTGGCGGAAAAGGAGACGCTAAAAAAGCTAAAATGTATTTTGAGTTTGACAAAAACTATAAAGATGCGCTTACTGAGTACCTTAAACTGTTGAAGGACGAGCCCAACAACCCAGAGATAAATTACCGCATAGGATTATGCTATTTATACACTAACATTGATAAAAAGAAAGCCTACAAGTACCTTGAGATTATGGCCCGCCAACCAAAGGCACCTGACGAAGTGTACCTTGAGCTGGGCCGTGCATACCATATTATAAACCGTTTTGATGATGCAATAAAAAAATACAGCGAGTTTATAGAGATTGCACGCCTGCGCCCTGCAGAGGTTGCCAAAATAAACCGATATATAGAGCAATGCCGAATTGGCAAAACACTTGTTGCATCGCCGGTTGATGTAGCGTTTGAATGCCTGGGCAAAGAGGTTAATAGCCCTTTTGATGATATGTTTCCCTTTATTACTGCCGATGAAAGCTACATGACATTTACGTCGCGCCGTAATACGGTTACCGGTGGCTTTAAAGATTTAGACGGTACCTATGCCTCTGATATTTTTTCATCGCTACAAACTGCCGGTAAATGGGGCAAACCTAAAAACCTTTCATCAATAGTTAATACAGGCTATTTTGAGGTGGGAACCTCTATGGCGCCCGATGCTACTAATGTAATATGCTACTTTAGTAACGAAACTGCCCAGGCCGACTTGTACATTATCAGCAAGAAAGACAAAGCAAAATCGTTTAGTAAAGCCGTATCGTTAGGTGCAGGTGTTAATATGCCAAAATCATTAGAAATGGCTGGTGTCATATCGCCCGATGGCAATACACTTATCTTCTCCAGCGACCGCCCTGGTGGTAAAGGAGGTTTCGACCTTTACAAAAGCACAAAAGAAGGCGGTGAGTGGAGTGCCCCCGTTAACCTTGGGGCCCCAGTAAATACCGATGGAGATGAGGATTACCCTAACTTTTCGCCCGATGGCAAAAAATTATACTTTGCCTCAAACTCAGCAAAAAGCATGGGAGGTTTTGATATTTTTTCTGCCTCCTACAACAAAGCAACCGAAGGATACGATGAACCTGTAAACGTTGGTTACCCTATAAATACTGCCGATGATAACCAAACCATCAGCTTTAACCAGTCTGGCACTGTAGCTTATGTTTCAGCCTCTCGCGAGGGTGGAATTGGCGAACTGGATATCTGGAAGATTACCTTTAAAGAGCCTATGCTCGATGTTCAAAAAACAAAATTTAAAGGGGTTGTAACGCCTGCTGATAAAGAGTTTTCTATAACCGTTACCGACAAATTTACTGGCAAACAAATTATCAAAGCCATTACTGAAAAAGGCACAGGAAAATACTCGTTAGACCTTGCTCCGGGACGCTATATCTTTAAAACAGAGGCCGACGGTTATATTACTATTACAGAAGAAATTCCAGTACTGGGCAAAGCTACATTTAAAGAAAACATTGCTAAAGATATTACTATGGTAGAGGGTGTAAACCCACCGCCACCACCTGCCGGCACCAAACCCGGAACACCTGTTAAACCCAAATAATACGTACACCATTGGAAAACCTGAATTTAGAGCGTCCGTTAGCTTTTTTCGACCTGGAAACAACCGGGGTAAATGTGGCTACAGACCGTATTGTAGAGATTAGCGTGCTGAAGGTTTTTCCTGACCAGTCGAAAAATACATTTACCGAAAAGGTAAACCCGGGCATGCCCATACCCCAGCAATCTACCGATGTGCATGGCATTAGCGATGCCGATGTGGCCGATTGCCCCACCTTTGCCGAACTGGCACCCGCGTTGGCTGAGTTTATTGCCGATTGCGATTTAGCAGGCTTTAACTCTAACCGTTTTGATATACCCTTATTATACGAGGAGTTTTTAAGGGCCGGCGTTGATATTGACTTTAAAAACCGCCGCTTTATTGATGTGCAGAATATCTTCCACAAAATGGAGCAACGCACCCTTAAAGCAGCCTATAAGTTTTATTGCGAAAAAGACCTGGAAAATGCGCACAGCGCCGAGGCTGACATTAAAGCTACTTACGAGGTATTGCTGGCACAGATAAGCCGCTACCCCGATTTGCAAAACGATATTAAGTACCTGGCTGAATTTTCGACCCAACGCCAGTTTGCCGACCTTATGGGTCGTATTGGCTATAACGATAAAGGCGAAGAGGTATTTACCTTTGGCAAGCACGCTAACAAACCCGTAGAGCAGGTTTTTGAAACAGAAGCATCGTACTACGATTGGATGATGAAGGGTGATTTTCCCTTATCAACCAAAAAGCTGATTACCGAGATAAAAGAACGAATGATGGCCAACAAAATGAAGGCCCTGGAGAGTAAGTTTAAACAACCCGGACAATGAAAATTATTTGCATAGGCCGCAATTACGTTGACCATATTGCCGAGCTTAAAAATGATGTGCCCGATGAGCCGGTTATTTTTATGAAACCCGACTCGGCATTTAATAAAAATAAGCAGGACGTTTACATACCTGAGTTTACCCAGGACTTGCACTACGAGGCCGAGATTGTGCTACGCATAAATAAAATGGGTAAGCATATTGACGAGCGTTTTGCCCGCCGATACTTTGATGCCATTACCATTGGTATTGACTTTACCGCCCGCGATTTGCAAAACAAGCTAAAAGCCAAAGGCCTACCGTGGGAAAAAGCCAAAGGCTTTGACTACTCTGCCGCTGTGGGCGATTTAGTGCCTGCCGATGATTACCCCGATATGGCCAACATCAACTTTCACCTTGCTATAAATGGCAAAACAGTGCAGCAGGGTAATACAGGCTTGGTAATAAATAACTTCAACCAGATTATAGCCTACGCATCAAAATTCTTTACCCTAAAAAAAGGCGACCTGATATTTACCGGCACCCCCGCAGGCGTCGGGCCTGTTGCCATTGGTGATAAGCTGGAAGGGTTTGTTGAAGGGAAGAAGCTACTGGAATTTGGGATAAGGTAGTGGAGAGTGACAAAGTAACGAGTGGCGAAGTTTTTTAATCAATGGATTACTTTGTAACAACCACCGCCCTTAAATTCATATTTAGAATTTTCTCCTTCTCCTATAATTAATGCTACATCATTGTAATCATATTCTTTTGTAATACCATCCCAATACTTAAAATCTACAGTATCACTTGAAGAACTCGCAAGTTCATCATAGTCAAACGTTTTGACAAATTGGAGAAAACAGGATTCATTAATAAACATAAGCATACCTGTATCTAAAGAGAAACAAGTTTCATCAGCTATGTTGCTTCGGGTAATATCCTTAATTAAAGAAATTTCAAATTCCT